>CBDULG010000501.1:0-1529 GCA_965367985.1 uncultured Rhodocyclaceae bacterium | reverse complement strand
TGAAGCGAAAGCGGCTCAACTCACCCCCTTCGGGCGTGGTGAATCGCGGCAGCGCGCTCTCGGCCACCTGTGCGCGCAGGCCCTCAAGCGTCGGCCTGAATCCGTTGCGCGGGATCGCGCCGCCAAGAATCGCCGGAATATCGAGGCATTGCATGACTTGCGGGTCGGCCTGGTTACGCGCCATGAGGGCATCGGACCACAGGTTGGCGCTGAAGGCCACCCACACCTTGCCGGCTTTGTGCGCCTGTGGAATGTGTAGCGAGCGCAAGGCATGCGCATTGTGCGCCGAGCGCGAGCAGACAACTTCGCCTGCCGGATTGATCATCCCGGCCAGCGCCATGGGGATCAGCTCGCTGCCTTCAGTGATGCGATAGATCTGCCAGTGCCGGCCGCCGGGCAGGGCTTTTTCGAAATAGACGTGGAGATAACCCATGCGCAACAGGCGCAGCACCGGGCGCGATTCGGTCGGCGGCGTTTCCGGCAGCAAGCCGTCGAGCAAGGCATTGTCGACACTCAGCGACGCGCTGCCAGTCGGTGCGAGCCGGGTGTCGTGGGCGATGACGGCGGGACGGAACAGCGCGATCGACAGGCCGCTTTTGGTGCACGCGTCGCACGTGTTGCTCGCTGTCATACGTCATACTCCAATCGTTTGCTTTCGATCGGCGCGCTCAACGGTTCGGCCGCAGCGCGCGCGGCGTCCACGAGCAGATGAAACGGCTCGGGCGGGTCATCGTCGGTCTCGGGAAAATTCGGGTCGCCGTTGCGCAGCACCGACAGCACGGCCTCGATGTCTTCCAAATCGCCGGCGCACAGATTCAGGAGCGTCCACGCGTGCAGGTCCGAATCATCGACGAAGCGCGCGGGCCAGCGCGCGGCGAAGGCGCGCGCACGCGTCAATGCCGATTCGATGCGCGCAAAATCGGCCAATGCGCCGGGCTTGGCGGCGATCAGGCGTGCACGAACGCTGTGAACGCTGGCGCCTTGCACGATGCGTTGCCAGGCCTCACGCCCCAAGACCAGCCGGTCGTCTGGGTCTCCATCTTGGTACAACGGCTCAGGCGCGACCTCCAGTATCTCGAACCGTCCCGAGTCGTCGAGCCACAGCCATCGCCGCAAGGCAGGCATGCGCTCCGACACCGGCGACTTGCCAACAACATGGCATATCAGGGCGAGCGCTCGCCGATCCGCGAGACGCAGGTAGCGCGCCTTCGTAATGATCCCAGCCGCGACGCGCAGCGTGCACATCCAGCCGATCTGTTCCGCCAGGGCTTCAGGCGCAGCGCTAGATTGCAGCCAACCGCCGATGCGATAAGGCGCCGCGCCGCTCTCGAGCGCTTGTGCGCGTTCCGACGAAGCAATACGTACAGATTGGGCGCACCACAGATCGTCCGTGCCGAGAACCGCGACCAGATAAGGATGTTTCGACACGTGCAGGGAAATGCGCGCCTCCAGCGGCACGCGAAACACCTCGCGCTTCCAAAAGGCAGCACGCGCTGCCATCAACGCTTCAAGGCCGTCTGCCTGACGCA
>CBDULG010000500.1:0-1535 GCA_965367985.1 uncultured Rhodocyclaceae bacterium | reverse complement strand
GCGCAATGCTGGCGCCGTGAAACCCCTTCTCGCGAAAGCACTGCGACGCGGCCTGCAAAATTTGCTCGCAGCGCGCGTTTGCGCGACCACGCACTCTCGATTCCTCAATGGCTGAATCGTCGGTCATTCGAATCCACTCCGTCTAACAATGAGAAGTAATCTCAATTTCCTATTGCACCGCAGCAAACGATACCATAGAATGAACGTTCAATCTAAAATAATCATTCGAACCGCAGCCCGACCGA
The DNA here is from genome assembly GCA_965367985.1 of uncultured Rhodocyclaceae bacterium. GTDB lineage: Bacteria > Pseudomonadota > Gammaproteobacteria > Burkholderiales > Rhodocyclaceae > Nitrogeniibacter. The sequence continues at coordinate 1,290 of CBDULG010000500.1, read as the reverse complement.
CCCACCATCATCGCATCGGCAACCCGACACGAGAGCGCAATGACCCATCGCCCGATTTTCCCGATCCGTTCTTCCTTCCACACCGTCGCGCTCGCCATCGCCGCGGCCGCCGTGCTGTCCGCCTGTGGTGAGGAAAAACAGGCCGCATCGTCGCCGCCGCCCGCCCCTCCCGTGGTGACGGTGGTGACCATGCAACACCAAAGCGTGCCGATCATCAACGAGCTGCCGGGGCGCACGACGCCATCGAAGATCGCAGAGGTGCGTCCGCAGGTCACGGGCATCGTCACCGAGCGGCCGTTCAATGAAGGCAGCGAGGTGACGGCCGGGCAAGTGCTATATGTCATCGACGCGTCGACCTACCAGGCGAACTACGAAAGTGCCGAGGCCGAAGTGGCGCGCGCGCAAACCGAAGCGCGCATCGAGGAACTCAAGGCAGAACGCTACGCCGACCTCGTCGAACAGAAATTCATCAGCAAACAGGCTTACGACGAAGTGGCCGCCACCGCGCGTCAGGCCGCCGCCGCCGCGGCGAACGCCGAAGCGGCGGCGCGGCGCGCAAAGATCGATGTCGAGTATGCAAAGGTGAAAGCGCCGATCAGCGGGCGCATCGGCCGTTCCACCGTGACCCCGGGCGCGCTGGTGACGGCTAATCAGGCCACGGCGCTGGCGACCGTGCAGCAGCTCGATCCGATCTACGTCGACCTCACCCAGTCGAGCGTGCAGATGCTGCGCCTGCGCCAGGCGTTCGAGGATGGCCGCCTGCAGAAGCGTGCCGACGACACGGTGCCGGTCACCCTTCAACTCGAAGACGGTACGAGCTACAAACACGAAGGCCGTCTGGCGTTTTCCGAAGTGACCGTCGAACGCGACACCGGCAGCGTCACGCTGCGCGCGATCTTCCCCAACCCTGAAGGCAATTTGCTGCCCGGCATGTACGTGCGCGCCCAGCTCGAGCAGGGCATGCTCGACAACGCCGTACTCGTTCCGCAGGCGGCCGTTAGCCGCGATCCACGCGGCAACGCACAGGTCATGGTGGTCAATGCCGACAACATCGTCGAAGTACGTCGCGTGACGACGCCGCGGGTCATCGGCGACGAATGGATCGTGACCGAAGGCTTGAGCGCGGGCGATCGCGTCATCGTCTCCGGTTTGCAGCGCGCCCGGGCCGGCAGCCCAGTGACGCCGCAAACGCCCGATGAGGCCGCGCAGGCGCAGGGAGGGGGCGCTGTGGGGAAGGACGCGACCGAAAAGCCCGCCAGCGCAAACGTGGCCGGCGCCAAGACAGAAGAT
>CBDULG010000499.1:0-1548 GCA_965367985.1 uncultured Rhodocyclaceae bacterium | reverse complement strand
GCCCTCGGCGTGATGCTGCTCGGCGTTGCGGTGTGGCTGATTTCGCCGGTCGTGCCGGACGTCGTGCCGATGCTCGCCTGGGGCGTGTTGCTGGTTTTCTCGGGCATTTTTCTGCATGCCCTCGATCCGCTACCCAGCCGTGCCCACAACTGGCAACGCTTCTGGAAAGGCATCGGGGTGATTGCGCTGATCACCGGCGGTGCGATGCTGGTCGGCGCGCTCGCCGGCTCGCGCGATCCGCTGCAACCGCTGGCCGCGCTGCGCAGCACGCAAGCCGCCTCGGTGAGCGCCGCGCCACAATTCGAGAGCGTGGCCTCGGTGGCCGCGCTCGATGCGCGTGTCGCCGCTTCGACGCGGCCGGTCATGCTCGACTTCTACGCGGACTGGTGCGTGTCATGCAAGGAAATGGAGCGTTTCACCTTCAGCGATCCCGCGGTGCAGGCGCGCATGGGGCAGATGCTGCTGCTCAAGGCCGACGTCACTGCCAACAACGCTGACGACCAGGCCTTGCTCAAGCGCTTCGGCCTGTTCGGACCGCCCGGCATCATCTTCTTCCGCGCCGGCGGCGCCGAGGTCGCCGGGCAGCGCGTCATCGGCTTCATGCCGGCGGAGGATTTCACCCGTCAGCTCGATCGCGTCCTGGGCGGCTGAGCGGCGCGAGCACTACCACGCGGCAATCCTGAAGAGCGCAAATCGCTTAGAATGCGAGGTTTGCTGCCCGTTCGAGACTTTCATGTTTTCCGGCATCGTGGCCGCCGTCGGCCGAATCGAATCACTCACCGAACTTGAAGAAGGCGTCCGCCTCAGCATCCATACAGGCACGCTGGGCATGGAGGATGTCGCCATCGGCGACAGCATCGCCAGCAACGGCGTATGCCTTACCGTGGTGGCCATCGACGGCGCGTTGGCGCAATTCGACGTGTCGCGTGAAACGCTCGATTGCACGGCCGGCCTCGACGCGGCGGGCAGCGAGGTGAATCTCGAAAAAGCCTTGCGCGCCGACGATCGGCTCGGCGGCCATATCGTCACTGGCCATGTGGATGGCGTCGGCGAGGTGCTCGAATTCGCCCCGCGCGGCGAAAGTCATGCGCTGGTGATCCGCGCGCCGCGCGAACTGGCCGGCTATATCGCGCGCAAGGGGTCGATCACCGTCAACGGCGTCAGCCTGACGGTCAATGCGGTCGATGGCACCGATTTTTCGATCAACCTGATTCCGCACACGGTCGAGGTGACGACCCTCAAGCGCCTTGAACCCGGCAGCCGGGTGAATCTCGAAATCGACATCATCGCCCGCTACGTCGAGCGCATGCTTGCCTGGCGCGACGCGCAAGACTGAACACACGGCCGCTGAGGCAAGGAGAGTACTGTGAGCGCACTTGCGCCGATCACCGAAATCATCGAGGACATCCGCGCCGGCCGCATGGTTGTGCTGGTCGACGAGGAAGACCGCGAGAATGAAGGTGACCTCGTCCTCGCCGCCGAGCATGTGACGCCCGAGGCGATCAACTTCATGGCCAAATTCGGCCGCGGCCTGATCTGCCTGACCCT
>CBDULG010000498.1:0-1566 GCA_965367985.1 uncultured Rhodocyclaceae bacterium | reverse complement strand
ATCTGTCTCTCGCCGTCGAGCGGGGACGAGCGAAGTTGCAGCGGCGAGCGGATGTGGCATACGGGCTTCAGGGTGCCGGCTTCGGGGAAGCGGCCGAGGCGGGATTTCCAAAGTCCGGTGATGTTGAGTGCGCGCCTTCAGGAAGGCTCCATGAGGTTCTCTGCGTCGTGCTCAGTCGGAACTGACAGGGTGTGTGGCGCTGGCCGCGGCGACGATTGCGAGGAAATCCGCGGCGACCAGCGAGGCGCCACCGATCAGCCCACCGTCGATTCCGGGCTGTGAAAACAATTCGGCGGCGCTGGACGGTTTCACGCTGCCGCCGTAGACGATGCGGATTTCTTGCGCTGCCGTGGCGTCGATTTCGGCGAGCCGGTCGCGAAGCGTGCCATGTGCCTCGGCGGCCTGTTGCGGGCTTGCCGCGTGGCCCGTGCCGACCGCCCAGACGGGTTCGTAGGCAAACACGCAGCGCGTTCGCTCAGCGGCAGCAAGTATCGAGACGACCGTGTCGAACTGGCGCAATATGACCTCGCCCGTGCGTCCGGACTCGCGGTCGGCAAGGGTTTCGCCGACGCAGATGATTGGCGTCAGGTCGGCATCGAGTGCCGCGCGGGTCTTGGCCGCCACCACGGCGTCGGTTTCGCCATTGTCGCTGCGGCGCTCCGAATGGCCGACGATGACGTAACTGCAGCCAAAATCCTTCAGCATCTGCGCGGAAACCTCCCCGGTGTGGGCGCCTTCGCGGTGCTCACTCAGGGCCTGCGCGCCCCATGCCACTTGGGTGCCTGCGAGCGTGCGGCTGGCCATGTCCAGAAAAGGGAAGGGCACGCAGAGCACGACCTCGACATCAACCTCGCGCGGCAGATCCGACGCCACGCCCGACATCAGTTGATGCGCCGATTCGCGCGTTCCGTGCATCTTCCAGTTACCAACGACCAGTTTGTTTCTCATGGACTCAACTTAAGCAAGAAGTGGGTTGTCCCGGCTCGCGAATTCCTCGCTGCCGGGTTCCCGCCGAAATACCAGGGAAGAGGTGCGCGGGTATCACCGGCAGAGGCAAGGCCGGCTCAAGCTGCGACGGTCCGCCGATGATCGCACGATGGCCGGGAAGCCATCAATTATGCTGAAAACTGCGGTTGGACGCGCTGCAGTGTGCGGCGGGCGGGCTAACGTACAAGGCGCGAAGACGACGCATGAGCACGATCGCATCCAGAATTGTCCGGCGCGGCGATGACGTTGGGCGGATCGTCCGTCGTGCGATCGACCCAGTCGTGCTCTCGCCCCTCTGGTGATGGTTGTCGAAGACGAAATAGTCAATACTCACCATAGTGTTACCGACACCGGCGAGCAGTTGACCGCGGCCCGGCATCGGGCGTGGTTCGGTGGCAGTCGGAACGGCGGCACGTGGTGAACAGGATGACACGATGAAACTGCGCGGTAGCAACATCGAGAAGCTTTCCCACGGCGTCTATGATGCGTTGATCATTGGCGGCGGCATCAACGGCGCGGTATCTGCAGCGGCGCTGTCGGGCAAGGGCGCCCGCGTCGCGCTCATCGACAAGCGCGACT
>CBDULG010000497.1:0-1591 GCA_965367985.1 uncultured Rhodocyclaceae bacterium | reverse complement strand
CCGAAGGGCGCAGTTCGGATCACTGGATCGATTTCGATCTGTTCGGCCACCAGATCGTCGCCCATCTCGCGCCAGGTCGCGCCGGGCGCCAGGCAAGCAACGCCGTCGATGGCGACGACGTGCCCGTGCCGCACTTTGGCGTGGTGCTCGATATGGCGGATTTCAATGGCTTGGCCGAGCGGCTCAAGGCGGCCGGAACCGAATTCATCATCGAACCGCACATCCGCTTTGCCGGGCTGCCCGGCGAGCAGGCCACGATGTTCTTTCTTGATCCCTCGGGCAATGCGCTCGAGTTCAAAGCCTTCGCAGATATCGGCCAGCTGTTTGCCACGCAGTGAGCGGTGATTTTCAGCCGCCGTTAGACATCAGTTCCAGGAGACAGCGATGACCCAATCAACGATCGAGGATGTGCATGTAGCCGAGGACGCGCTGCCGTGGAAAGTGTTGCGTGACGGCTACTTCTTCAAACTGCTGCGCACCTGTCCCGTAACCGGCACCTGGGTATTGCTGATCCGGTGCGAGGCTGGCGCGATGGTGCCGCCGCACAAGCATATCGGCGCCGCCGAATATTTCGTGCTGAAAGGAAAAATCGAGATTCGCGGCGGAGTTGAAAACGGCGGAGTGACAGCGGTTGCCGGCGACTACGGTTATGAGCCTAACGGCATCGTGCATGAACAGACCTGCTTTCCCGAGCCCACCGAATACCTGTTTATCAATCATGGGCCGCTGCAGTACCTGGACGAAGCGGGGAACACCGTCATGGTGCTTGACTGGCTCGGCATTCAGGCCAAATGGGAGAGCGCCGAAATCGTGACCTGAATACGCGCCGAGCCAAGCGGCTCGCCTCCTGACGGCGGTCCGCCGCGAGGGGCCCCAAGGGGCAAAAAAAGGAGCGCGGCGGCGCTCCTTCGATCCGATGTTGCCTCGGCTGGGTCAGAAGCGGTAACCGACCCCGACGCCGAACATCAGCGGGTCGATGTCGATCGACGAAACCTTGCCGCCGCCCTTGAGTTTCACATCGGTGCCGATCTGAACCTTCTTCAGGTCGACGTTGAGGTACCACTGCTTCGTCAGCTCGACATCGACGCCCACCTGCAGCGCGAAGCCGAAGCTGTCGTTGTCGACGTCGAGATCGCCGACGCCGGGCACGTTCAGATCGACGCTGGAGAAGCGCGTGTAATTGACGCCCGCGCCGACGTAGGGGCGGAACTTGGCGTCGGGCAGGAAGTGGTATTGAACCAGCAGGGTCGGCGGCAGGTGCCTGACCGTACCGATGTCGCCCACTCCGGCAATCGAGACGTCATGCTTCTGCGGGTAGGTGAGGACCAGTTCGGCGGCAATGTTCTTGGTAAAGAAGTAGCTGATACCCACTTCGGGAATTACTTCATCGCTCACATGGATATCGTCCGAGGCGACGCCCAGCGCGGGAATGGCATCGGATTTGTTCGCCGTGTCCAGATTGACCGCCCGCACGCGAACCATCCAGTCGCCCGCTTGCTGAGCCACGACGGGCGCGCAGAAAGACGCGGCCAGAAGAGCCGCGATCATTTTTGTTTTCATCACATCACCTATTGATTAACGCCAAAGAATG
>CBDULG010000496.1:0-1592 GCA_965367985.1 uncultured Rhodocyclaceae bacterium | reverse complement strand
ACGGTGGTGGCCTTCGGCACCAGTGCGCCTGAGGTGGCGGTGTCGGTCGGCGCGGCGCTGGAGGGAAATCCGGATCTGGCCGTCGGCAATGTGGTGGGGAGCAACATCGCCAACGTGCTTCTGATCCTCGGCATGTCGGCACTGATCGCGCCGCTGGCGGTCTCCGAACAGATCATCCGGCAGGAAGTGCCGATCATGATCGGCATCTCGGCGCTGCTTGTCGCGTTTGCAGCCAATGGCGCCCTGGGGCGGGCCGAAGCGGGGCTTTTGCTGCTGCTGGCCGGTGTCTACACGGTTTTCCTCATCGTCCAGGCGCGGCGCGGGTCGGCCAAGGCGCAGCAGGAAGCAATGCACGAGTTGCCCGAAGCGACCGGCTGGGACGCCTCGCCCGTGGCGCAGGCCCTGCTCGTTCTCGGCGGACTTGGGTTGCTGGTGCTGGGCGCGGACTGGCTGGTGGGCGCTGCGACGCATTTTGCGCGCGCCTTCGGGGTCAGCGATCTGGTGATCGGCCTGACCATCGTCGCCGTCGGCACCTCGATGCCCGAACTTGCCACCTCGATCATGGCGGCAATCCGCGGTGAGCGGGACATCGCCGTAGGTAACGTGGTGGGCAGCAACATTTTCAATATCCTCGGTTGCCTCGGCCTGGCCGGGCTGGTATCGCCCAGCGGCCTGCCGGTGCCCGATGCGGCGCGCGCCTTCGACCTGTGGGTGATGCTCGCGGTGGCATTCGCCTGCCTGCCGGTGTTCCTTACCGGCCGCGAGATTGCGCGCTGGGAAGGCGTGATATTTCTCGGCTACTACATTGCCTACGCGGCCTTCCTTGTCCTGTCCGCCCGCGCCCACGCCGCCATGCCGGTTTTCACTACCGCGATGCTGAGCTTCGTCATCCCGCTCACCGCACTGACGCTCGCGGTAAGCTTGATTCGCCATCGACGTTCACAGACGCGCAGCGGCACTTAGGCACACCCACACGGCAAGCACAATCCCGAATCGCCATTCCCCATCCGCGCCGGATGATCCACGCAACCATCGAAATGCCCAACAGAAACGGCTTTCCCTGCGACTCGCGGCCCGACACGCCGAACGCCAGAGGCATGGCCGATTGCGCGGTGCCCGGCGATGCCAATTTTGCTCTCGGCAGCCGGCAGCACCCGGCAGCCATGACGATGTGGATTGAATGGGAATGCAGTAGCCGTCCACGGCCAGCGGCGTGCCGTCAGGCGGCAACACGGCCCGACAGGGCGGGTGGCGTCGTCGGGCGGGTACCGCCGACCGAATGTCAACGCTTGTCCACAGCATCTGGCCTTGCCGGTATACTGTCTGCCGTTCCGAGGAGCGTTGCGAGGTCACCCAGGGTGCCCCAGGCTCGGAAGCCGCCGCTGGCGGAGAGCAACAACGGCGCTCACGACCTCCGGGTTCAGAATCGAACCCTCACCCGTGCCGGGCACGGGAGGTGCGTGAGACGGCAGCCGTCCATCCCTCCCCCCGGTCATAGCATGGAGTCCAACCATGAACGCTGTGACTGAACTGAAAGACTATGTGATTACCGACATCTCGCTGGCCGACTGGGGCCGTCGCGAGATGAAGAT
>CBDULG010000495.1:0-1669 GCA_965367985.1 uncultured Rhodocyclaceae bacterium | reverse complement strand
CGCTCTGCCCAACCTACCCGACCGGGTTATTTCGACCTGGCCGCAAACGATCGCGTGGGCCCGGCGGCATGACACCTGCCCGACCGTCACAAATAGCGCTGCACACGCGACACGACACGCTCGCGCCCGATGGCCTCGAGCACCGCGTCGATCGCCGGTGTTTGCGGCTGACCGACCAGCAGCACACGCAGCGGGATGGCCACTTGCGGCATTTTGAGGCCGTGCGCCTGCATCGTCGTCTTTATCGCCTCGCCAAGTGCTTCCTTCTTCCATTCGACGGTTTCGAAACGCTCGCACAGATCGCGCAGTGCGCCGCGTGCCGCCTCGGTCACGTGCTTTTCAAGCAATTCTTCCGACGGATGCACGTCGATGTAGAACGCCTCGACGGCATCGGCCAGCTCGTTCAGCGTCGACACGCGTTCCTTGTAGAGCGCCATCAGCGTTTCGAGCTGCGGCCCGGTTTCCGGATCGACACCACGGCGCGCAAGGCGGCTCGACACATCGGCCGCCAGCACGCTGTCGCTGCTTTGCTTGATGTAATGCGCGTTGAGCCAGTTGAGCTTTTCGGTGTTGAACTGCGCCGCCGACGGCGTGACATTCTTGAGGTCGAACCAGTTGATCAATTGCTTGCGTGTGAACACTTCGTCATTGCCATGGCTCCAGCCGAGCCGCGCCAGGTAGTTGACGACCGCGTCGGCCAGATAGCCGTCTTCGTGATACTGCATCACGCTCACCGCACCGTGGCGTTTGGAGAGCTTCAGCCCGTCGTCACCTAGAATCATCGACACGTGGCCGTATTTGGGCACCTCGGCGCCGAGCGCACGCAGGATGTTGATCTGCCGCGGTGTGTTGTTGACATGGTCGTCGCCGCGAATGACATGCGTGATATGCATGTCCCAGTCATCGACCACGACGCAGAAGTTGTAGGTGGGCGTGCCGTCGGCGCGCGCGATCACCAGATCATCGAGTTCGCTATTGGCGATTTCGATCGTCCCCTTGACCTCGTCCTCCCAGCTCACCGTGCCTTCCTGCGGGTTGCGAAAACGGATCACCGGCTTGACGCCTTCGGGCGGCGACGGCAGCGTCTTTCCCTCTTCGGGACGCCAGCGGCCGTCGTAACGCGGCTTTTCGCCGCGCTCGCGCTGCGCTTCACGCATCGCGTCGAGTTCCTCGGTCGACGCGTAGCACGGATAGGCCTGCCCCGCCGCAAGCATCTGCTCGATCACCTCGCGATAGCGGTCCATGCGCTGCGTCTGGTAAAACGGCCCTTCGTCGCAATCGAGCCCCAGCCAGTTCATGCCGTCAAGGATGGCCTGCACCGCCTCCGGCGTCGATCGCTCTATGTCGGTGTCCTCGATGCGCAGGATGAATTCGCCTTCGTGATGACGCGCGAACGCCCAGCTGAACAATGCCGTCCGGGCGCCTCCGATATGGAGATAACCGGTCGGACTCGGCGCAAAACGGGTACGTACAGAAGCGAACATATTGGTGGGAACCAGCTGAAAATCGAGCGCGTATTCTACGCCATATCACTTGCCCCACTCGCTTGACGCGACGCCACCCCGCCGCCTACAATTCGCCCTCTTTTCGGTGGGGCGGTTAGCTCAGCGGTAGAGCACTGCCTTCACACGGCAGGGGTCACTGGTTCGATCCCAGTACCGCCCACCAA
>CBDULG010000494.1:0-1676 GCA_965367985.1 uncultured Rhodocyclaceae bacterium | reverse complement strand
AATCAGTTGATCGAATGGGGCGGCGCCCAGCGCTGGTGGCGAACATCGGCGGCGGGCGAAGAGATTCGCGCCATGGCGGCGAGTGCCGGCGGGCATGCCACGCTGTATCGCGGCTCGGATGCGTCCGGTGTCGGTGTATTCGCGCCGCTTGCCGAGCCATTGATGCGAATTCATCAAGGGCTGAAACACGCCTTCGACCCGCAGCGCGTATTCAATCCAGGCCGTATGTACGAATCCTTGTGACCGCCGCGCGCCTGCCAATAGTTGGGCGTGCGCGCGCTGACCGTGCTGTCGTCCTGGCCGCTTTAACCTGCAATCCATTGCCTTTCGAGAATCGTCATGCAAACTACCCTTGCTCCCGAATTCAAGAACACCCGAGACGGCAAGGCGGCCGAGGCCATTCTGCGAAAGTGTGTGCACTGCGGCTTTTGCACCGCCACGTGTCCCACCTATCAGCTGTTGGGCGACGAGCTCGATGGTCCGCGCGGCCGTATCTATCTGATGAAGCAGGTGCTCGAAGGCGGTGAAGTTACACGCAGCACCCAGCTTCACCTCGATCGCTGCCTGACCTGCCGAAACTGCGAGACGACCTGCCCGAGCGGCGTCGATTACGGCCGCCTGGTCGATATTGGCCGCGGCATCGTCGAGGCGCGCGTGAAGCGGCCGGGCGCCGAGCGTGCCGTACGCTGGCTGCTAAAGGAAGGGCTGACCTCAACCCTGTTTGCGCCTGCGATGAAGATCGGCCAGATGATGCGCCCGATGCTGCCCGGTTCGCTCAAGAGCAAGGTGCCGGCGCCGGGCGGCGCGCGTGCCAACCAGTGGCCGTCGCGCGAGCATCCGCGCAAGATGCTGATGCTCGCGGGCTGTGTTCAGCCGGCGATGATGCCCAACGTCAACAGCGCGACGGCGCGCGTACTCGACGCAGCCGGCATCCAGACGGTGGTGGCTGGCGGCGCGGGATGCTGTGGCGCGATTCGCACTCACCTCAACGATCATGAAGGCGGCCTTGCCGACATGCGACGCAACATCGACGCCTGGTGGCCGCTGATCGAATCCGGCACGGCCGAAGCGATCGTCATGAACGCGTCCGGCTGCGGAGTCACGGTAAAGGAGTATGACCACGCGCTGGCGCACGATGCGGAATATGCCGACAAGGCGGCGCGGGTGAGCGAGCTCACGCGTGACCTGAGCGAGTTGTTGCCGGAGCTTGTGCCAGCGTTGCGCGACCGCGTCAAACCTGGCGGTGAGAAAAAACTGGCTTTCCACCCGCCCTGCACCCTGCAGCACGGACAGAAACTGCGCGGCGGGGTCGAGACGCACCTCAACGCGCTCGGTTTCGAGGTCACGCTGGCGCCGGAAGAAAGCCATTTGTGCTGCGGCTCGGCGGGCACCTATTCGGTGTTGCAACCCGAGCTTGCCTACAAACTGCGCGACCGCAAACTTAGCCACTTGGCGAAGGCAACGCCGCAGTGCATCGTCTCCGCCAACATCGGCTGCATACAGCACTTGCAAACGGGGACCGCCACACCCGTGAAACATTGGGTGGAAGTGCTCGACGAGGCGTTGGTGCAGTAACGACGCCGAACGACCATGGCGGCCGACCATGAAGGACGACGCGGGCGCAACTTCGTAGGGCGGGTTTCAACCCGCCATTCCTCGCCTCGAAAGAGCGTGGC
>CBDULG010000493.1:0-1687 GCA_965367985.1 uncultured Rhodocyclaceae bacterium | reverse complement strand
TGATGGTGCCGATCACCGAATTCGGCTCCGAGGCGACCAAGCGCAAGTACCTCCCCAAACTGGCTACCGGCGAATGGGTGGGCTGCTTCGGCCTCACCGAACCGAACCACGGCTCCGATCCCGGCAGCATGGTGACGCGCGCCAAGAAGGTCGATGGCGGCTACAGTCTGTCAGGCACCAAGATGTGGATCACCAACAGCCCGATCGCCGACGTGTTCGTGGTGTGGGCCAAAACCGAAGACGGCAAGATCCGCGGTTTCGTGCTCGAAAAGGGCTGGAAGGGGCTGTCGGCACCGGCGATCCACGGCAAGATCGGCCTGCGTGCATCGATTACCGGCGAGATCGTGATGGACGAAGTGTTCGTGCCCGAAGAGAACATGTTCCCCGAAGTGACCGGCCTCAAGGGCCCGTTCACCTGCCTCAACTCGGCACGCTTCGGCATTTCCTGGGGCGCACTTGGCGCCGCCGAAGCCTGCTACGAGACCGCGCGCCAGTACGTACTCGACCGCAAGCAATTCGGCCGTCCGCTGGCCGCCAACCAGTTGGTGCAGAAGAAACTCGCCGACATGATCACCGAGATCACGCTGGGGCTGCAGACATGCCTGCGGCTGGGGCGCATGAAGGACGAGGGCATCGCGGCGGTGGAGATCACCTCGATCGTCAAGCGCAACTCCTGCGGCAAGTCGCTCGACATCGCCCGCGTGGCGCGCGACATGCTCGGCGGCAACGGCATTTCGGACGAGTTCTGCATCGCCCGCCATCTGGTGAACCTCGAAGTGGTTAACACCTATGAGGGCACCCACGATGTCCACGCGCTCATTCTCGGGCGTGCGATTACCGGTATCGCGGCGTTCAACTGATGGCTGGCGCGCTCTCCCATATTCGCGTACTCGATCTGTCCCGCATTCTGGCCGGTCCGTGGGCGGGCCAGATGCTGGCCGATCTGGGTGCCGATGTGATCAAGGTCGAACGCCCCGGCGCGGGCGACGACACACGCGGCTGGGGTCCGCCGTGGCTGCGAGACGCCGCCGGCGAAGACACCACCGAGGCGGCCTACTATCTGTGCGCCAACCGCAACAAGCGCTCCATCACCATCGACATCACCCAGGCCGAAGGGCAGGAACTGGTGCGAAAGCTGGCGGCCGAGTCGGACGTGGTGCTCGAAAACTACAAGCTCGGCGGACTCAAGCGCTACGGCCTCGATTACGACAGCCTCAAGGCGATCAACCCGCGGCTGGTGTATTGCTCGATCACGGGTTTCGGGCAGGATGGCCCGTATGCCTCGCGTGCCGGCTACGATTTCCTGATTCAGGGGCTCGGCGGGCTGATGAGCATCACCGGACGGCCCGATGACGAGTCCGGCGGCGGGCCGATGAAAGTCGGCGTCGCGCTGACTGACATCCTCACGGGGTTATACGCTTCCAACGCCGTGCTGGCGGCGCTCGCCTGGCGCGAGCAAAGCGGGGAGGGGCAATACATCGACCTCGCGCTGCTCGATGTGCAGGTCGCCTGCCTGGGCAATCAGGCGATGAACTATTTGACCACCGGGAAAAACCCGACGCGCCTCGGCAATGCGCATCCCAACATCGTGCCGTATCAGGATTTCCCCACCGCCGACGGATATATGATTCTCGCCATCGGCAACGACGCGCAGTTCGCGCGTTTCTGCACGGCGGCCGGTCAGCCC
>CBDULG010000492.1:0-1698 GCA_965367985.1 uncultured Rhodocyclaceae bacterium | reverse complement strand
GCGTGGCGCCCTGCCCGGTCGATTGCATCACCATGGAGCCGCTCCCTGAGACGGTAAAGAGCTGGAAGTGGAAGTACCCGGTGATCCGTATCAAGGAAGCCGCGTGATCGCCGGTCTGTTCGACTTCAAGGGCGGCGTCAAACCCGAGGACAACAAGAACGCCTCGGCCAACCAACCCATCCTGCCGGCGCCGGTGCCGCCGCGACTTTACGTTCCGCTGCGCCAGAGTACGCGTGCCACGGCGCGCTGCATCGTCTCGCCCGGCCAGCGCGTGCTCAAGGGCGAGCGCATCGCGATACCGGATGAATTGCTCAGCACCGCCGTACATGCGCCCACGTCCGGCACCGTGGTCGGCATCGAGCTGCGCGTCATGGCGCATCCCTCGGGGCTGAAAACCCGGTGCGTAATCATCGAGCCCGACGGGCGCGACGCATGGATCGACCGCGCGCCGCTCGGCGCCGGCGCAAGCCGCGAAGCGACGCTCGACTGGCTGCGCAATCATGGTCTGGTCGGCCTTGGCGGCGCCACCTTCCCCAGCCACATCAAGGCCGGCAAGGGCACGGGCATCACCACACTGATCATCAACGGCGCAGAGTGCGAGCCGTGGATCACCTGCGACGACCGCGTCATGCGCGAACGTGCCGCCGAAGTGCTCGCCGGTGCGCTGGCGCTGTGCAAGCTGGTGGGCGCGACGCGCATGCTGGTCGGTGTCGAAGACAACAAACCCGAGGCGATCGAACGCTTGAATGCTGCCGCGGCCGATATCCGGGGGGTCGCCATCACGATCACACCGGTGCCGGCGCTCTATCCGGCGGGCGGGGAAAAACAGCTCATCCGCGTGCTTACCGGCATTGAAATTCCGCACGGTAAACTTGGGGGCGATTTTGGCGTGCAATGCTTCAACGTCGGCACCGCCTACGCGGCCCATCGCGCGATTGCGCATGGTGAACCGTTGATCTCGCGCGTCGTCACGGTCACCGGCAACGTCGCTCAGCCGGGCAATTTCGACACGCTGATCGGAACACCGATCGATTTCCTGCTGCAGCATGGCCAGCCCAAAGCCGACACCGATCGCATCCTCATGGGCGGCCCGATGATGGGTTTCGAGGTGCCGCAGCGCGATGCGCCGGTGGTCAAGGCGACCAACTGCATCATCGCCTGTTCGCCCAGCCTCTTCCCGCCGCCGCCGCCCGAGATGAATTGCATCCGCTGCGGCGCCTGCGCGGAGGTGTGCCCGGCTGAACTGCAACCCTTCGAGTTGTACTGGTTCTCGCGTGCCAAGAATTTCGGCAAGGCGCAGGAATATCATCTGTTCGACTGCATCGAATGCGGGTGCTGCGCCTATGTGTGCCCGTCGCACATCCGCCTGGTCGACTACTACCGTTTCGCGAAGAGCGAAATCTGGGCGCGCGAGCGCGAGAAAACCGCTGCCGACGCGGCGCGCGAGCGCTTTGAATTCCGTAACGCGCGTCAGGAGCGCGAGAAGCGCGAGAAAGCAGAACGCCTTGCTGCCAAGGCGGCCGCCACCAAGGCCAAACTCGCGGCCAAGCAAGCGGAATCGGCCGACGGTGCGAGCGACGCTGCGGCGCCGCCAGCAGACGACAAACGGGCGCTCATTGCGGCAGCCCTGGAACGCGCCAAACAGCAAAAGGCCGAAGCTGCGGCAAAGAACGTCGAGCACCTCAGCCCCGCCCAGGC
>CBDULG010000491.1:0-1707 GCA_965367985.1 uncultured Rhodocyclaceae bacterium | reverse complement strand
GCCCTGATTGCGCACCTCGCGCACCACGCTGGCCAGTCGCAGGATCGGGCTGACGATCGAGTGCTCGGCACGGCGCACCAGCATGGTCGCCACCAGTCCGCCCACGAACAGGCCGGCGAGCACCAGCAGCATCCACTGCGCCAGCTCGGTAATGGTGCTCGCCAGCGACACCTCGAGCACCAGATCGCCGAGTTGTTCGCCATCATGAATAACCGGCCAGGCGCGCCAGTAGCGCGGGAAATTCCACAATCCCGCTGTACGCTCGCGCGCTGCGATCAACGCCTCGAAATGCGGCGCGGTATGCGGCAGATCGGCGGGGAACGTGGCGAACACCTCGCCTCCGTTGCGCAGCAGCACCGCTGCACGAATCTGTTCGACATGGCGCAGCGACCCGAGCAGGCGCTCGGCGCTGGACATGTCCTCGAAGCGCATTGGCGCCGAGCCATTCTCGATCACCAGTTCGGCAAAGATGCTCGCGCGGCTGTGCACACGGTTGATCTCCTTGCGCACCTCGCCCAGCGCGATCGCAACGAAGCTCACCAGCAGCGCCACGGCTATACCGGCAAGCACGATGGCCCGCAGTTTGTGACCGAGCGCGCGATCGCTGAACGGCACCAATTCAGCGGCCCCCGCGCTCGATCAGGCGGCGCGCCAGTTTGAGCAGCTGCGCACTGACATCGAGGTGAATACGGTCGAGCGTGTTGCGATTGATGTCGAAACGAATACGATCGTCTTCGGTGACCAGGCCGATGCCGCCACCCGCGTCAACGAATCCGTCGATGTCACTCACCGTGAGCGCAGCCGGGGAGACCGAGGCAAGATCGCGCAGCACGAGCGTCATGCGCCGCTCCTCGGACGAGGCGATGAAAACGACTTCACAGCCGTCGGCGCTTCCCGTCATGTCGATCGTTCGCGTCTTTACCGCCCGCCCCTGAGCCTGTCGCAATTCGAGCTCGGCCAGATACGCGCCAAAGGGGTCGCGGCCGAGCACGCAGATATCAATCGGCGCACCCTCCGGTAACGCCTCCGCCGGCCATTGCACGTAGCGCGCAAAGTTGAGCAGGAAGACCGCCTTGAGCTGGTACTCGGTGGGCGCCGCGGCGAACAGCGCGCTCGCCGGCGAAACCCAAATAAGCAGAATCAGGCAGATCCGCGCGAACATCGCTACGGTCTCCGGCGCGCTCGCCGGACGGGTGCGTTGCCGCGCATGCTCAGTCGAAATCCCATTGCGCGGAGAGGTGCACGCTGCGACCGATTTCGCGCATCCGCGAGGGCATGTACTGGCGGCCGAACTCGGCATGTCGTGCGTTCAACAGGTTGCGGCCCGTGACCGCCAGGGTGAGCCGCCGCGACGCGCGCCAGCCGTATTGCAGGTCGAGTTCGGTGTAGGCGTCGACCGGCTCGATGCCGCCGACGTTCTCGGAATAGATCAGCTCTGCCACATGGCGCACGATCATGTCGACTGCGTGGCCGGTTTTCGGTTTCCAGGTCACATGGGCGCTGAACTGGTCGCTCGGCACGCGCTCCATGTAGAACGCACTCGCTGCATCGCCGAGCGCATCGCCACCGGGTTCGACATCCGTATCGAGGTGGCTGTAGCTGAAGCGCGCCCGCCAGCGCACCGTCGGCTGCCAATCGACCGAGGCCTCGAATCCGGACACCGTGCCATGCCCGCTGAAGTCGAGCGGCGCGTCGATCACGAACCAG
>CBDULG010000490.1:0-1711 GCA_965367985.1 uncultured Rhodocyclaceae bacterium | reverse complement strand
CGGCCGTGGCGATGCGCCATGTCGGCGAGCCAGTCGATGACAAATGGCGCGCGCTTCTGATACGCCTGCACCACCACGCCAAAGCCGTTCCAGCCGCGCAACTCATCGGACCCCGAAAGCGCTTCAAAGACATCGAGCGAAATGTCGAGTCGTGCCGCCTCCTCCGCGTCGATATTGAGGCCCATGTCGTATTCGGCGGCCAGCTTGGCCAGCGCGTGCATGCGCGGCACCATTTCGTCGATCACCCGGCGTTCATTCCACAGCTCATAACGCGGGTGCAGGGCGGACAGTTTTACCGAGATGCCGGGGCCCTTGATGATCCCCTTGCCCTTTGCCGAACGGCCGATCGAATGAATGGCCGAGCGGTACGCCTCGAAGAACCGGTCTGCGTCGTCGCGTGTGCGCGCCGCCTCGCCCAACATGTCGTAAGAATATCGGTAGCCGCGCTTCTCGAAATCCTTCGCCCGCGTCAGCGCGCTTTCGATGTTGCGGCCCATCACGAACTGGCGACCCATGATTTTCATCGCCTGGTTTGTCGCTTCGCGGATTACCGGCTCACCGACGCGGGCGACCAGACGGCGCAGCACCGAGCCCGCACTCTTACCACGCATGCCGCCGACCGCGCGCTCTGCGCCGACCAGTTTTCCGGTCAGCATCAAGGCCCAGGTGGACGCGTTAACGAATACTGAATCGCTGGCCCCGAGGTGGCGGTCCCAATTCGCTGCCGACATCTTGTCGCGAATGAGCGCTTCCTGCGTGTCGTCATCGGGAATCCGCAACAGCGCCTCGGCGATACACATCAGCGCGACGCCCTCTTGGGTCGACAACCCGTACTCATGCAGGAAGGCGTCGAGCCCGCCTTTGGAGCGCGCTCTGACGGCCTCGACCAGACGTTTGGCAGTGGCTTGAATGCGCCCGTTTGCGGCCTCGTCCTGGCCGAGCTGCGCAAGCAGCGCGCGTACGCATTCAGTTTCATCGGCGCGGTAATGCGCGTCAATGGCGCGGCGCAGCGCATCGCGTTCGGGTAAAGCCTTTTCGAAGATCATGATGTGTGTCCTGTGAGTGCGTTAAAAAGCGCTCGTCAGCGCATAACTAGATGGTTCCCAGTCGGATCGAGCACAACTTTTGCCACAGGCGCGGGCGGCCGACGGCCCTCCGCGCGATGTTCATGTTTCGACTGCAGGATCGTTGAACCTGGCCGTGGCGGCCAAAACACGATTGAAGTCCGCGGCCACGTCTGCATGCTGTGGGCTCATCTTACTGACCAAGACCACTGCGATCCAGCAAAGCACATAGCCCGGGACGATCTTGCAGAAATAAAACCGCTACCCCTCAGTTGCTTCCGGACAACGACGGTAACGGCGCCGACAACCAAACCGGCCGCCGTGCCCTTGCGTACCATGCCCCGCCAGATCAGCACCGGACCAGACGCGGCACCAAGACTGGCCCGCGCATGGGCAACGAGATCGAGCACGCGACGATCGGGATTCATCGCCAAAATGGTGGCGAGCAGCGCCAGAGTGACTATACGCGCCGACGCCACTTGCGTCGGCCAAGAGCCGCTGCCGGTCGAGGGGCAGGTGGTTGTGTATCGAATCGAGGTGTGCCTGAAATAGACACAAACATTTTGTGCGCTGGAGCTGGCAGGGTGCGGAACAGATCGTACTTCGGGCGAAGCGCTCCGAGGCCAATCCAGATCGGCGATTGATCG
>CBDULG010000489.1:0-1724 GCA_965367985.1 uncultured Rhodocyclaceae bacterium | reverse complement strand
AACTAACCCGCACGGGAGCGGGGGCCGGTGGGCATTGGGCCTGCCGGACCCCCGGCTTCAAAATGCTCGAATCGATTTCCTCGATTCGAACGTGTGATTTTGACGTGGGGGTACGCTGTGATGAAATCGATCGGATCATTTAGAACGTTTGTTTTTGGCGCTGCGACGCTTGTCGTTGCCGCCATGTCGCCGCTGGGCATAGCGCCCGTCCATGCCGACGAGGCCGGATTTGGTGCGCTTGAACTTATGGCCTCCGATGACATGGACGCGCTGCGCGGTCGAAACGGTGACGTGCTGACCAACGTGCAAAGCATTCAGGATCTCGATGCCACGGTCACCGGCGGGACGTTTTCCGCCAACACGATGACCACCGGCGCGATCACCATCGAGCAGCATGCGCTCGAGGGCTTCTCGGGCGTCGGAATTTTCAATATTTTCACCGGACACAATAATGCAGTGGGCGCAGCCGTCGGCATCAGCGTTTTCCTCTCGGAGTGAATCGTCTCGCACATTCGGCGCGCGCTTAATACAAAACGCGGCCCGTGGCACACGCGCGAAATTCATCGCGCTGGGTGTTTCGTGGCTGATGTGCGCGACCGCCGTGGCCGGACCGGTCAACGTCTCGGGGTCGTTCGGTTCGTTCAATCTGAAGCCGAGAAGCCTCAAGGAGATGCGCTGGGATACGGTTGTCCGTCAGCAATACGACTTCAGCTGCGGCTCTGCCGCGGTGGCGACCCTGCTGACCTACCACTATGAGCGGCCGACCTCGGAAGACGAGGTGTTCGAGGCGATGATTCAGGTCGGCGATCGGGAAAAGATCCAGGCGCAGGGCTTTTCAATGCTCGACATGAAGCGCTATCTCGATTCGCTGGGCATGCAGTCGGACGGCTTCAAGATGAAGCTCGAATCATTCCTGAAAATCGGCGTGCCGGGCATTACGCTGGTCGATACGCAAGGCTACAAACACTTCGTGGTGGTGAAGGGCCTGGACGAAAATAACGTGCTGGTAGGCGACCCGGCCGTCGGCGCGGTGGCCGTGCCCAAGGACTACTTCAAGGGTATCTGGAGTGGCGCCGTGCTGGCAGCGCGCGCCGATATGCCGACCGGCCGCAAGAACTTCAATAGCGACAAAGACTGGCGGGTCAGACCGAAATCTCCCATCGGGCAGGGCGTCCGCCGAACTGGACTGGGCACCATGCTGCTGACGCTGCCTGGCCGAAACGAATTGGGGAAATAGTCATGATTGCCCAAGAACGCAAGAATCATTGGCGGGCGCGCAGTCTGGCGGTCGGGATTGCGGCCGCATTGTCGTGCGCTCCTGCCGGTGCGGCGGGAGTGCAACCGATGACCGTCGGCTCGGGCGCGCCGTCCGACAGCGCCTTCGCGCAGCTTGAACTTATCGATCGGGCGGAGATGGCCGAACTGCGCGGCGGCCTGACGATTGGCGGCATCAACATGGAATTCGGCGCCACCTTGCGCACGCTCATCGACAACGTCAAGCTGACGACGGCGTATCGGATCAGCGAAGCGGGGATTCAGGTTCTGTCGGAAACGCTGGGTAATGTGTCGGTGGAAGACGTCGTGCAGCAGGGTGGTAACGCGGCCGCCGGGGTCACGCCCATTGCCCGCTTCGGCGGTATTTCGATACCGGTTTCAATATCAAGATCACCGGCGACGGCGACCGCGCCGCCATCGACGTCCGCTGCAAGCCAGCCGCTCTCTGC
>CBDULG010000488.1:0-1778 GCA_965367985.1 uncultured Rhodocyclaceae bacterium | reverse complement strand
ACATCATTGACCAGCATGATCAGGCGGATCGCCCTGGCTGCCGCGTCGGGGGTGGTGCCCATCGGCACGTCGTCGGTCACCACGGTCACTTCGGCTTCGAAGTCGATACCCCAGGATTCGTCGGCAATGATCGCGTCGCGTGGACCGATGAAGCTGTCGGAGGCGCCCTGGTACATCAGCGGATCGGTGTAGAACGATTCGGGCACTTCGGCGTTGCGTGCCTTGCGCACCAGCTCGACATGGTTGATGTAAGCCGAGCCGTCCGCCCATTGATAGGCGCGCGGCAACGGCGAGGCGCAAGCCGATTCGTCGAACGGATCACCGTCCGCAGAGTTGCTGTTGAGCGCTTCATACACCTGGCGCAACTGTTGCTCCGCGCTCTCCCATTCGTCGAGCGCGGCCTGCAGGGTGCGGGCAATCGCCGGTACGGCGCGGCAGCGGCTGAGGTCGCGGCTGACGACCACTAGTGTGCCGTCGCGGCCGCCGCGTTTGAGGGTGGCGAGCTTCACTTGAACATCTCCTTGTAGCGGCCGTCATGCATCCAGGCAGCGTGCTTCGGTGCCTTCTTCGTCTGCCCCCATTCTTCGAGCATCTCCCATTTGACCTTGTCGAGCGCTTCGAGCATCGACGCGGGCGCCGTGTTGGCGGCCAGTTCGAGGCGGTGACCATTGGGATCGAAGAAGTAGATGGACTGGAAAAGTGCGTGGTCGGTGGGTCCGATCACCTCGATCCCCTCGGACTCGAGCCGCGCCTTGGCCGCCATCAGCGTGTCCAAGGAATCGACCTGCAGCGCGAGGTGCTGCGTCCACACGGGCGTGTTCGGATCGCGCCCCATTTCGGGGCGGGTCGGCAACTCGAAGAACGCGAGCACATTGCCCATGCCGGCGTCGAGAAAGATATGCATGTAGGGGTCGGCTTCGCCGGTGGACGGCACGGTGTCCTCGGCGATCGACAAAACCAGTTTCATGTCGAGGTGCTTCTCGTACCAGCGCGCGGTTTCGAGCGCGTTCTTGCAGCGATAGGCGACGTGGTGAATTTTCTGGATAAGCATGTCTTCCTCCTCGTCCGTACTTTACGGTGAGATGCCTCTGATGGCGATAGTCATCGCACCACCATTAAAGGCAATGCGTTGGGCACCTGGTCCGGCATCAAGGCCTACCGCCGAAAGTCGCGTTGAACCAGGGGTGTGTTTCGCGCTCCCCGCGTAGGACGAGGTTCATCCGGCCGCAGCACAATTTTACTCAGACTAGACTTAGTTGACTAAGTAGTGCCTTCACCCTACGATTCACGCTATGGACACCATCAATATTCACGAAGCAAAAACCCATTTGTCGCGCATCCTCGAACGCGTGGCGGGTGGCGAGTCGGTGATCATTGGCAAGGCGGGCAAGCCGGTCGCGGTGTTGAGCCCTTACGTTGCTGCCGATTCAGCGCGCAAAGCGGGAAGCATGAAGGGCAAGATTTGGATCGCGGACGACTTCGATGCCGCCGATGCGGTGATTGCCGATCTGTTTGACGGCGCAGGCGGATCGGGCTGATTGGTGGATATCCTCATCGACACACACGTGCTGCTCTGGTGGCTGGCCGACGATCCGCGCCTCTCGGGCAAGGCACGCGGGTTGATTGCGGACCCAGCCAACGCGATTGCGGTAAGTGCGGCAACGGCATGGGAACTTGCGATAAAACAGGCGCTCGGCAAGCTCGTGTTTGATGGTGATCTCGAAGTGGTTGTCGGTGAGCAGGGTTTTCAGATGCTTCCAATTACGTTCGCACACGCG
>CBDULG010000487.1:0-1784 GCA_965367985.1 uncultured Rhodocyclaceae bacterium | reverse complement strand
CTTCGGGATTCCGGCACTACACGAACCGGACTCCCGCCTCGCAGCTTGTTGCGGGGCGGAACCGCCCGAACCGTGAGTCGCGCGACAAGCGGCGTGTTCGAGCACGGCAATCGCATAAAAACCTCGGCGGCTCAAGCCCGCAGGGAGCTGCGCATATCGTCATTCCGGCGAAGGCCGGAATCCAGAACTTTGACACGCAAGCCGGGTCCCGGCTCTTGCTGGCAGACGCCCCTTGGGGAAATACCCAGCAAGTAGCCCCGAATTATCTGACGTCGATATTCATGCGATCGCCTTGGGCATACGGCTGGCTGTGGCGAAAATTCCACACGGCGACTTGGTGCACTGCACAAATTAGGGCACAATCGGACCATCGATTCCATCGTCATCGCCATCATGCGCAAGATCACTCCAAAAGACTCGTTTCTTCCACGCTGGCTCGCTGCGCCCTTGAGAGGCTTCGCCACATTCCTCTCGGGCGGCACGGCCGCGGCGCCGGCGGTGCCGCTTGGTGCATCCAGCGTTTCACCGGAGCTACCCGAGATGGCCGACGCGCCTCAGGTCTCGCTGTCACCCAAAAAGCTGGCGGGCGAGGCCGCTGCGAAAGGCGGCGCGACCCGTGCACCGGCGCGTGAGGCGAAAGTGATTCGCCTTCAAGCGCGCGATCGACAACCGCCGCCCGCAGCGCGCAAGCGGCCACGGCCCGACGCCAAACCGGAAGTCAAATTCCTGCGCGAGCCGGCCTTCAGCAAACAGCTCACCGAGATATCAGATCCCGCTGTCGAGGCGCTGCAGGCAAAGATCGACGGTGTCGAAGCGATGCTGGCCGAACTGGCGGCGCGCCATGCTGAAATGCAGCAGGCGGTAGAGGATTTTCAATGGCAGCAATACAGCGTGCTGGGCGACTGCCTGGCCGAGTGCCTGCGTTTGCGGTATGAACACGCGCGCTTGCGTGCCGAGCGATCCGGCCGTGCAGCGGATGCGGAGAAGGCGCGTCAGGCCGCCGCCGAGCGCGACGACTTTGCCAATGCCCGCGCCAGCGCGCCGCCCGCCCAGCCCGAGCTTGACGATGAAACGCGCGTCGAACTCAAACGCCTGTACCGCGCGGTGGCGATGCGCTGCCATCCCGACCGCGTCGGCGAGGCGGACAAGGCGCAGGCTCACCAGCGCTTCCAGCACGCGCAGCGCGCGTATCGCAATAACGACATCGCAGCGCTACGCGCACTGCTGCACGAGATCGACGCGCAGTCACCCGCAACCACAAGCACTGCCAGGTCGCAGACCGTCGCAGCGTTGACGAGAACCCTGTCGGCGATGCGCACCTCGGCCGCCGACCTTATCCTCGCCATCCAGAGCCTGCAGCTCGACGACGCCTACCGCCGCGCGCAGCGCCGCGACGAGTGGGCGGACTATTTCGCCAAGGCGCGCGCGGGTTTCGAAACTGAAATCGACGCGCTGCGGGCGGCGATCATTGCAATGGCCGCGGACTGAACGCGACCGTCGCTACGCCGCGGCAGATTGCGAATCGCCTGCCGCACGGCATCGAGAGGCGGTGTCCAGTCGCCGAATGTGAGTGCGTCACGGCGCGCCTTTTCGAAGCTTCTCGGCCAGATCTTCCAACACTTTCTCGGTGGGCGAAGGCTGCGATTTCTTGTTTTCGTCGAGGCGTTTTGCGCGCATGAAGCGCATCAGCAACTCGACGTTGACCGCGATCGAGTCGAACTGCGAGGCAGTTGCGCCGGCCTTGCTCTGCCGATAATGCTTTTCGAGGCTCGCCGCCGCGTGTT
>CBDULG010000486.1:0-1803 GCA_965367985.1 uncultured Rhodocyclaceae bacterium | reverse complement strand
CAGAATTCACGTCGTGATCAACGAGGCTTCACACTTTGATCACGACCGAAAAATTCGCCGACAGGGACGATTGCCGCGCACCCATCGAGGGGGACCCATGTATCCCGACCTTGAACTGGTAGCACCGCTCGGAAGCAACGAATTTTTTCGCATCGATCGCTGCCGATGCGTAGGCAATGGCGCACGCGTGCTCGTCAAATCCCCACTGCACGGGGCTGCCACGGCCGAACTCGCCGCGCTGCAGCGCGAACTTGCACTGGTCTCCGCCCTCACCGCCTTGAGCAATCTGCAACCGCAATGGATCGAGCGCGCCGCGGGTCCCGCACTGGTCATGGACGACCCCGGCGGCGAACTGCTGTCGGCGATGAAGGCGCATGTCGAGCTGCCGCTGATACTGGCAATTGCCAAGCACATCGCTTCGATGCTGTCCGAACTGCACCGTGGCGGAAGGGTTCACAACGGTATCCGCCCCGACACCATCCTCTGCGATAGCGCCGCGTCACGTGCTTGGCTGATCGACTTCAGCGGCGTGGCCGGCGACGCCACCCGCCCTGCCGGCTCTGTCGTTGGCGGCATGGCGGCAAGCCGTCTGGTCTACGTCTCGCCCGAGCAAACCGGGCGCACCGAGCGCGCGCCCGACCACCGCAGCGACTTCTACGCGCTCGGCGTGGTGCTCTACGAGCTGCTCACCGGCACGCCGCCGTTTCGCTCCGACGACGCGCTCGAACTGATCCATGGCCATATCGCACGCGCGCCGATCGCGCCGATCGACATGTCCGCCGACATCCCGGCGCCCGTATCCGACATCGTTCTCAAGCTGCTCGCCAAGACCCCCGAAGCGCGTTATCAGAGCGCGGCAGGGCTGATCGACGACCTGAACACCTGCGCACGTGAGTGGAGCGCCCATCGGCGCATCGCCGCCTTCCCGCTGGGCCGGCGTGACATTGGCGAGCGCTTGTCGCTGCTGCCCCGGCTGTACGGCAGAGCGCGCGAAGCCGGCCTCCTGCAGACCGCCTTCGAAGGGGTCCGTGGTCGCCACCACGGCCGGCCCCTGATGCTCTTGGTGGCGGGCTATCCGGGCATCGGCAAGACCGCACTGATCCGCAAGGTCGTCAAAGCCGTCGTCCGCCCGCGCGGCCGCTTCAACGGCTATTTCGTTTCAGGCAAGTGCGACCAGATCGTCCGCAGCATTCCATTTGGCGCCTTGATCCAGGCTTTTCGCGACCTCGTGCAGCAACAGCTCACCGAGAATGAAACACGCCTCGAGGCATGGAGAAGCACGGTGACACAGGCGCTTGGCGCCAACGGCGGGGTGCTCGCCGAAGTGATTCCGGAGATCGAGTTCATCATCGGCAAGCAAGAGGCGCCGGTCCGCCTCGAGCCGACCGAGTCGATGAACCGTTTTCGGCGCGTGTTGCAGAACTTCATCGGCGCGGTGGCGCAATCGGCGAATCCACTCGTGATCTTTCTCGACGATCTGCAATGGGCCGATGAAGGCACGCTGAGCCTGCTCGAACCACTGCTCACCAGCCCGGACATTCACAACATGCTGCTGATTGGCGCCTACCGCGATACCGAACTGGACAGTTCGCACCGCTTGACGCACACGCTGGCCGGGCTCGAGGCGGCCGGCGTCGACCTGCAGCGCATTGTGCTCGGTCCATTGCGTCTGGCCGATCTGAGCGAACTGATTCGCGACATGCTGGGCGGTTCCCTCGCCGAGGCCTCACCCTTCGCGCAGCTCGTCGTCGAGAAAACCGGCGGAAACCCCTTCTTCGTCATCCAGTTCCTCAAGACGCTTGA
>CBDULG010000485.1:0-1831 GCA_965367985.1 uncultured Rhodocyclaceae bacterium | reverse complement strand
CGCATCGCGTCGGGCGCAGCTTTGTAACGTCTCATCACTCAAGAAATCACTGCAATGAAACCGATCAATGTTGGCCTGCTCGGCATGGGCACCGTGGGTGGCGGCACCTGGACCGTCCTCACCCGTAACGCTGAAGAAATCACCCGCCGGGCCGGCCGGCCGATCAGCATCACCACGGTCGCAAACCGAAATGTCGAACGCGCCCGGAGCATCACCAACAATTCGGTCAAGCATGTTGACGACGTCTTCGCCGTCGCGCTGGATCCCGAAATCGACATCGTCGTCGAACTCATCGGCGGCGACACGGTGGCGCGCGAAGTGGTGCTTGCGGCGATCGAAAACGGCAAGCACGTGATCACCGCCAACAAGGCGCTGGTGGCCGTGCACGGCAACGAAATCTTCGCCGCGGCGCAGCGCAAGGGCGTGATGGTGGCGTTCGAGGCAGCGGTGGCCGGCGGCATCCCGATCATCAAGGCGCTGCGCGAAGGGCTTACCGCGAACCGCATTCAGTGGCTCGCCGGCATCGTCAACGGCACCACCAACTTCATCCTCTCCGAGATGCGCGACAAGGGCCTGCCCTTCGACGAAGTGCTCAAAGAGGCGCAGGCACTCGGCTACGCCGAAGCCGACCCGACCTTCGATATCGAAGGCAACGACGCTGCGCACAAGGCGACCATCATGGCGTCGATTGCGTTCGGTATTCCGATGCAGTACGAGCGCGCGCACATCGAAGGCATCACCCAGCTTGACGCCGTCGACATCGCCTACGCCGAACAGCTCGGTTACCGCATCAAGCTGCTCGCGGTCGCGCGCAAGCATGCGCACGGCGTCGAACTGCGGGTACATCCGACGCTGGTGCCCTCGCGTTGCCTGCTCGCCAATGTCGAAGGTGCGATGAATGCCGTGCTGGTGTACGGCGACGCCGTCGGCCCGACGCTCTATTACGGTCAGGGTGCAGGCGACGAACCGACCGCCAGCGCGGTGATCGCCGATCTGGTGGACGTCACGCGCATGCACACTGCCGACCCCGAACACCGCGTGCCGCATCTGGCCTTCCAGCCCGACCAGCTCGAAGACCTCAAGGTGCTGCCGATCGAAGAGTGCCGCTGCGGGTTTTACATGCGCATGCGTGTGGATGACAAACCTGGCGTGCTCGCCGACATCACGCGCATTCTCGCCGACAACGAAATTTCCATCGACGCGCTCATTCAGAAGGCGCCTGCCGAAGGCGAGACGCAGACCGACATCGTCTTCCTCACCCACGAGACGATCGAAAAATACGCCGACCGCGCCGTCGCCAAAATCGAGGCGCTGCCCGTCGTCGACGGCCGCATCACGCGGCTGCGCATCGAACACCTCGACGCCTGACTTGACCCCGGCGCGCCGTGCCTCGCGGTGCGGCGCGCCCCCGACCGGATAGCGCGCATGCACTACATCTCGACCCGCGGGCAGGCGCCCGCCCGGCAATTCGGCGACATTCTGCTTGGCGGCCTTGCGCCGGATGGCGGGTTGTATCTGCCCGAATCGTATCCGGCGATCAGCGGCGACGATCTGAGCGCATGGCGTGCGCTGTCATATGCAGATCTGGCCTTTGCCATTCTGTCGCGCTTTATCGACGACATTCCCGCCGACGACCTGCACGCCATCTGCCATAAAACCTACACCCCACAGGTGTATCGCAATACCCGCGAAGGCAGCGATGCTGCGGCGATCACGCCCGTCACCTGGCTGGAAGCGGGCGAGGGCGGCGGCCACCGTGGCGGCCTGGGCCTGCTCGAACTGTCCAACGGGCCGACGCTGGCCTTCAAGGACATGGCGATGCAGTTGCTCG
>CBDULG010000484.1:0-1832 GCA_965367985.1 uncultured Rhodocyclaceae bacterium | reverse complement strand
CTATAAAGTCGGCGTGGTGTGGCCGCTGGAAGCCGAAGGCGTGCGTGAATTCGCCGAAGGGCTCGACGAGATCCTGGTCATCGAAGAGAAGCGTCAATTCCTCGAATACCAGCTCAAGGAAGAACTCTACAACTGGCGCGAAGACGTGCGTCCGCGCGTCATCGGCAAGTTCGACGAAAAGGGTGAATGGGCGCTGCCGCATGCCGATTGGCTGCTGCCGGCCGCGGGCGAGCTCACCCCGGCGATGATCGCCCGCGTCATCGTGTCGCGCATCGGCCAGTACTACACCTCCGACCGCATCAAGGCGCGCCTCGCCTTCCTCGAAGCCAAGGAAGCCGCGCTCGCCGCCCCCACCAAAACCATTGCGCGCACGCCGCACTACTGCTCGGGCTGTCCGCACAACACCTCGACCAAGGTGCCCGAAGGCTCCAAGGCGCTGGCCGGTATCGGCTGTCACTACATGGCCACCTGGCTGTCACCGGATTCGACGCAGACCTTCTGCCAGATGGGCGGGGAAGGCGTGCCCTGGGTCGGCCAGGCACCCTTTACCGACACCCCGCACGTGTTCGCCAATCTCGGCGATGGCACCTACTTCCACTCCGGTCTGCTGGCCATCCGTCAGTCGATCGCCGCGGGCGTCAACATCACCTACAAGATTCTCTACAACGACGCCGTGGCGATGACCGGTGGTCAGCCGCACGATGGCCGCCTGTCGGTGCCGATCATCAGCCGCCAACTGGCCGCCGAGGGCATCCACAACATCGTCGTGGTCACCGACGAGCCGGAGAAATATTCCGGTGACAAGGGCCTTGCGCACGGCATTCCGGTGCGTCACCGCGACGAACTCGACACCGTGCAGCGCGAGCTGCGCGAGGTCAAGGGTGTCACCGCGATCATCTACGACCAGACCTGTGCGGCCGAAAAGCGCCGCCGTCGCAAGCGCGGCACTTTCCCCGATCCGGCCAAGCGCGTGGTCATCAACGACCTGGTGTGCGAAGGCTGTGGCGATTGCAGCGACAAGTCGAACTGCATGTCGGTGGTGCCGGTCGAGACCGAATACGGCCGCAAGCGCGGCATCGATCAGTCATCGTGCAACAAGGACTATTCCTGCCTCAACGGTTTCTGCCCGAGCTTCGTCACCATCGAAGGCGGCAAGCTGCGCAAGGGCAAGGCGACTTCGGCCGACACCCTGTTCGACAATCTGCCGACGCCTGAACTGCCGTCGAGTGCAGCGCCCTGGGGCATTCTGGTCACTGGCGTCGGGGGTACCGGCGTGGTCACCATTGGCGCCTTGCTCGGCATGGCCGCTCACCTCGAAGGCAAGGGTGTGTCGATCCTCGACATGGCCGGCCTGGCGCAAAAAGGCGGCGCCGTGTGGTCGCATGTGCGTATCGCCGACGAGCCGGAGCAACTGTATGCCGCGCGTATCGCCGCCGGAGAGGCCAACGCGGTCATCGGTTGTGACCTGGTGGTGGCGGCGAGCGACGAGTCGATTGCCAAGATGCGTGGCGACCATACCCGTGTGGTGGTCAACAGCGAGATGGGCGTGACCAGCGACTTCGTGCGCGGCGTGGCCAAACAGGCGCGCACCGGCGACGTGGTGGCCAACGCCGATCCGCAGTTCCCGCAGGACGACATGAGCCAGCGGATCTGCGACGCGGTGGGCGACGCCAACGCCGATTTCCTCGACGCCTCGAAACTGGCGACCGAAATCATGGGCGACGCCATCGCCACCAACCTGTTCATGCTCGGCTATGCCTGGCAAAAAGGGCTGGTCCCGCTGACCGGCGAAGCGATCATGCGTGCCATCGAGATCAACGGCACGGCGATCA
>CBDULG010000483.1:0-1851 GCA_965367985.1 uncultured Rhodocyclaceae bacterium | reverse complement strand
AGATCCTGCACATCGGTATCGGCTCCTTCCATCGCGCACATCAGGCCATGTACCTCAACCGCTTGATCGAGCAGGGCGACACCGACTGGTCGCTCGCCGCGGCCAACATCCGCAACGATATGAGCGCCGTTCTCGATGCCCTGGCGCGCCAGCAGGGCCGCTACACGCTTGAGACGGTAAGCCCGGCCGGCGATCGCGAATACGAGACTATCCGCTCCATTCAGACCATCGTGCCGTGGGACAAGGAGCTGGCGGGCCTGATAAAGGTCGGCGCCGATCCGCGCACCCGCATCATCTCCTTCACCGTAACCGAGGGCGGCTACTACCTCGATCAACACCACCGGCTCGACCCGGCCAGCCATCCGGATCTGAACTCCGACCTCAAAGACGACACGCGACGGACCATCTACGGCACCATCGCGGCGACCCTGCGCGCGCGCATCGAAGGCGGCGGCGGGCCGGTCACGCTGCTCAATTGCGACAATGTGCGCAGCAACGGCGAGCGCTTCCGCGACGGCCTGCTCGAGTTCCTCTCGATCCGTGGCGAGGACGACCTGCGCAAGTGGGTCATTGACAACACGAGCTGCCCTAATTCGATGGTCGACCGCATCACGCCGCGGCCCAGTGACGACGTGCGCGAACGCGTCAAAGCGGCGACCGGCTTCGACGATTTGTGCCCGGTCATGGGCGAACGCTACGCCCAGTGGGTCATCGAAGACGAATTCGTTGCGGGCCGACCGCCTTTCGAAAAGGCCGGTGCGGAAATGGTGGAATCGGTGATGCCCTACGAGGAAGCCAAGATCCGCATCCTCAACGCGAGCCACAGTTGCTTCGCCTGGGCCGGCACCTTGATTGGTTTGCAATACATCCACGAGACAACGCAGAACGACGACATCCGCCAGTTCGCCTACGACTACATCACTGACGATGTCATCCCCTGCCTGTCGCCAAGCCCGATCGACCTCGAGAACTACCGCGATGTGGTCATCGAGCGTTTCAGCAACCCATACGTCAAGGACACCAACCAGCGCGTCACCGCAGACGGCTTCTCGAAAATACCGGGATTCATTGCGCCAACGATCCACGAACTGCACGAACGTGGCGCGTCGCTCGCCAGCACCGCCGTGCTACCGGCGCTGTTCTTCGAGTTCCTGAAACGCTGGCACAAGGGCACGCTGCCCTACGAGTACCAGGATAGCGTCATGGACGAAGCGGCTGCTCACGCCATCTTCGAGGCCGACGATCCGGTGGCCGCGTTCTGCGCAAATCGTGTGTTGTGGGGCGGTCTGGCCGGTGACGAGAAGCTGGTGGCGGCAATTCGTGAAGCCATCACCAAAGTCCAGGCCTGGTTAAGCACTGCCGGCTAAGGGCTTGCGCATGTTCAACGACTTGCGCCACCGGCAGTCGCCACTGCGGCGCGTCGCACGGCGGTTCGCTGTTCGCCAAGCGGGCAGCGCGCCTCACTGTCGTGCATGACCGCTGCGGACCGGTGCCGCGGCCGTGCGCTTCGAGTCGCTCACTGAGCCGTGAGCATCGATTCGGATGCCGGAAAACGAGATCGTTGTTGATGCATTCACGCACCGTAGATTCATTGAAGCGGTTTGATTTTTCGAATCGTAATTCGCGTAAATCGGTAGCTGGAGACACCCATGGACAGTCCGAACATTGGACTTGGACGTAATTCGGCACATCTGCGCCGATATAGCGAACGGCTGCTACTCGAGACGCTGCGGCGGGCGGGGGAAGCCTCTGCGGCCGATCTGGCACGCATCACCCGGCTCAGCAACACTGCTGTCGGCAACATCGTTCAGTCCCTCGAAGCCGATAAGCTGATCGACTATGGCGGTCGTC
>CBDULG010000482.1:0-1879 GCA_965367985.1 uncultured Rhodocyclaceae bacterium | reverse complement strand
GCTAATCGTTCGATTGACACTCATTGGTCCGCCTTGCGCTTGAAGAAGCTGATCGTCACCTCGCCGACGCGAAAGCCGAACTTCTTCATCACGGTGCGGTTGAGCATCACCTCGTCGTTCATCAGATACATCCAGTCGTCGAGCGTGACGTCGTATTCCGAATCGCCCACCGGCAAGGTGAGCACGTAACGCCAGTGAAACGCGTTACCAGCCGCCTGCCCTTCCGCTTCGCCCACGACGTCGTCTGCGCGACCCGTGTAGCGTCCGTCACCATGCGCAGTGATCGTCCACACGCGCCGCTGGGTCGTGCCGTCGTTGTAGGTAAAGTGCTCGTCGAGCGTACCGATGTTGCCTTTCCACGACGCTTCCATGCGCACATGGAAGCGCTTCACCACCTCTCCACTGCGATCCTGAAACATCCCCCACGCATCGAGCGTGCCGTTGAAATACGATTCGAGCGTGAGCGTGGGTTGCTCCGCACGATAACGTGCCACGTCCGCAGACGAGCACCCGCCAAGTCCTATCACGCCCAAAATGGCGCATATCCAGCTTTTCATCGCAACGCTCCCAATTGATCGCGCCACCACCACAGCAGCGCGAGCGCCGCCGCCTTCAGTGCCACCGGCAGCAACGCATAGATATAGGTCAACGCGTTCAGTGCGTTCGCGTCCCGGCTGCCGGGCGCGTACCCCATCATGTCGAGCAGCGGCAAGGCGACGCCCGCAGCGAGCGCAAGATTTGCCTTGGTGGTGAAGTTCCACCAACCGAAGAAAGCGCCCGCGCCACGCCGCGACGCCGAGACCTGATCGGCAAGAATCGACGGCGGCAAGGCCAGATCGGCGCCCAGCGCCATGCCGGAGAGAATGCAGATCGCCGAGAACGTACCCAGCTCGCCCGCACCGACGGTGACCGCCCAGACGAAGGCAAGCATGGCCAGACCCATCGACGCCATCCACGCATTCACCTTGCCGAAGCGTTTCGCGGCCGCCACCCAGAGTGGCAGGCTCAGCGCACCGGCGCCGAAATACAGCGCGAGCAGCGTGCCGGCGGAATCGGGCCGCTGAACGACATCCTCGACGAAAAACAATACGGTCGAGGCCGGCACCGCCGCGGCCGTGCCACCGAGCGCGAACACAACCAGCAAGCGCGCAAATGGCGCATGGGTAAACGCGTCGCGCAGCGCCACCAAGCCGGTGCGCCGGTGGCCGCCGTCGGGCGCCTCACGCGACACGCGGCCCAGCGTCACAAGTGCGGCAACCATTACGAGCGGTGCGAACAACATGCCCATTCGCGCCAGCCCGCTGCTTGTCGAGTCGGCAAGCAGCGCCGGCAGCATCGCCGCCAGCAGCACCCCGCCGAGGCCGAAGCCTTCGCGGCTGGCGACAACGCGTGTGCGGTCGTTCGGCGTCGGCGCCAGTTCAGCGCCCCACGCGTGGTAATTGATGCTCGACAACGAATAGCCCGCGTAGGCGATGAACAGCAGCACCATCATCCATGCCATGCCGGCACCCGAGGGTGGCATGAGCAGCCCTCCAACCCCGACGATCAGCAGCGGCAGCCCGGCAAATATCAAGGGGCGCCTGCGCCCGAAACGGTCGCTGAACCAGCCGATCAGCGGATCGGCCACCGCATCGGCAGCCCGCGCGGCGAGCAATCCCGCACCGACCCATGCCAGTGGCAGACCCAGGTCGTCCGCATACAGCTTGGGCACGTGCACATAGAGCGGCAGCGCGGCGAAGGCCAGCGGCAGGCCGAGCACGCCGTAAGCGAGGACGATGCTGCGCGGCAGCGCGATTATCGCGGTCATCGCGCCGCGTCACCCAGCAAACCGGCGCGCAACTCCGGCTCACGCGTGCGCGGATCGAGCCAGATGCCGAAG
>CBDULG010000481.1:0-1892 GCA_965367985.1 uncultured Rhodocyclaceae bacterium | reverse complement strand
GAGCAGATGACGCTGGCCGGTTACGCGCATGTCACGCAGGTTGTGAGTCCCGGCGAGTACAGCGTGCGCGGCGGGTTGATCGATCTGTTTCCGATGGGGTCGCAGCTGCCCTACCGCATCGACCTGTTCGATGAGGAGGTGGACACCATCCGCACCTTCGACCCGGACACGCAGCGCACGGTGTATCCGGTCGATCAGATTCGGCTGTTGCCGGCGCGCGAGTTTCCGCTGGACGAGATCGGCCGCACGGGTTTTCGCAGCCGCTTTCGTGAGCAGTTTGAGGGGGACCCGAGCCGCGCGGCGACCTATAAGGATGTCTCCAGCGGGATTGCGCCGGCGGGTATTGAGTATTTCCTGCCGCTGTTTTTTGATGAGACGGCGACGCTGTTTGATTATCTGCCGCCGCGCTGCCGCGTATTGCTGCATGGCGACGTGCCGGGGGGAATCGAGGACTTCTGGCGCGATACGCAGTCGCGCTATGGTTTTCTGAAGGGCGACCGCAGCCGGCCGGTGATGGCACCGCACGCGCTGTTTCTGGATCAGGAGGATTTCTTCAAGCGCGTCGCGGCCTATCCGCGCTTGCAATTTTCGGCGGGCGACGACAGTAACGAAGGCGCGGTCGCGGCCGCGCCGCTGCCGGCGATCGCAGTCGAACGCAAGGCGAACGATCCGCTCAGCGCGTTAAAGCAATGGCTCGGCGCCTTCGACGGACGCGTGCTGGTACTGGCCGAATCGCCGGGCCGGCGCGAGACGATGGCCGAGTATTTTGCGGAATACGCCTTGCCGCATGCGGTGTGCGACGACCTCGCGGGGTTTCTGGCATCCGACGACAAGCTCACGCTGTCGGCCGGCCCGCTGGCGCGTGGTTTCGTGCTGCCGGAAGCTAAGCTCGCGATCGTCACCGAAAGCGAGTTGTACGCCCACACCGCGCGCACCGGCGGGCGGCGCGACAACCGCCGCGAAGCCACCATGGAAGGCTGGCTGCGGGATTTGTCGGAGCTGAAAATTGGCGATCCGGTGGTGCATGTGTCGCATGGCGTGGGCCGCTATCTCGGCCTGCTGCACATGGATCTGGGTGAAGGCGACACCGAATTCTTGCATCTGGAATATTCGGGCGGCGACAAGCTCTATGTGCCGGTGTCGCAACTGCATGTGATCACGCGTTACGCGGGCGCCGACCCGGAAGCGGTCGACCTGCACCGGCTGGGCTCCGGTCAGTGGGAGAAAGCGAAGAAGAAGGCGGCGCAGCAGGTGCGCGATACCGCCGCCGAACTGCTCGCGCTCTACGCGCAGCGTGCGGCGCGGCCGGGGCACCGCTTCAACTTCGAGACGCACGATCTGGACGCCTTCGCCGATGGCTTCGGCTTTGAGGAAACACCGGATCAAATGGCCGCGATCGACGCCGTGGTCAAAGACATGAAAGCCGGCCAGCCGATGGACCGGCTGGTGTGTGGCGATGTCGGCTTTGGCAAAACCGAAGTCGCTTTGCGTGCCGCGTTCATCGCGGTGGCCGACGGCAAACAGGTCGCCGTGCTGGCGCCGACTACCCTGCTCACCGAGCAGCATTTTCAGACATTCTCCGACCGCTTTGCCGACTGGCCGGTGAAGATCGCCGAGTTGTCGCGCTTTCGCAGCGCCAAGGAGCAGACGCAGGCGCTGGCAGACCTGGCTGACGGCAAGGTCGATATCATCATCGGCACGCACCGGCTGCTGCAAAAAGACGTGAAGTTCAAGCGCCTTGGGCTGGTGGTCATCGACGAGGAACATCGTTTTGGCGTGCGCCAAAAGGAATTGCTCAAGCGCCTGCGCAGCGAAGTGGACATCCTCACCCTCACCGCCACGCCGATTCCGCGCACGCTCGGCCTCGCACTCGAAGGGCTGCGCGAATTTTC
>CBDULG010000480.1:0-1894 GCA_965367985.1 uncultured Rhodocyclaceae bacterium | reverse complement strand
GACGGACGAAGAAGCCGCGAAAAAGATCCTCAAACGGATCACGACGAATGATATTACTCATGCATTCCTCCTTGCGAGATGGGTGACATCCTTCTGCTTCCGATATAAGGTCTTCCCTGATGATTTCAAGGCATTGTGTCGATTGATGGCGTGTTCTGAGAGCGATGGGACGATCGGCTGCCCGGCGCGCTGTGTACGGTGCGGGACCATTTTTCGCTGCGGCGTGGCGCTGCCCGATGTGCCCTGCTGGTGTACCCGCTGCCCGCGCCTGGAGACCCTGCCGTTGGCCGGTGTAGCGGCCGGGTGTCTATGCCCGGTGTGCCTGGCGCAGGAGACAGAAAATATCGCGATTGGTCCACGACCATGACCGCTCGATGGCTTCGTCGAGCGTGAACCAGCCCATGGCATCATGTTCTTCCACGGCGAGGCGGACGGGCGTGTTCTCCGCAACGCACAGGCTGAAAACGGTCTCGGTATTGAAGGTCACGCCGGGGCCGTAGCGCGCCGCCCAGGCGGGCGGTATGCGGTAGCGATTGTGCAGCTTCCAGTCGACGAGGTCGTCCGCACCAATCGTCAGACCGGTTTCTTCGAATACCTCACGCACCGCCGTATCGCGCGGGGTTTCGCCGATCTCCAGACTGCCGGTAACCGATTGCCAGAAGCGCGCAGGCGCACGACGTCGCAGCAACAGGGCACGAAGCTCCGGCGTGTGAATGGCAACCAGTACTGAGAACGGGCGCTTCGGTGGCGCCACGGTCAGCTGCGGTCTGGCAGCAGGCGCGGATCGACGAAGACGTGGAAGGGCGTGCCTTCATCCCGCCAGGCTTGGCAGGCATCTTCGAGTATCTGCCGCAGTGTCTCGCGCGTTTCGGCATCGGGAACCGCGCCGCGAATCACCACAGTGAACGCGCCATCGGGCAGCCAGGAAAGATCAGTTAGGCAATCGTAGAGGGCGTCCCAGTTGGCGCCGAACCATCGCGGCATGTCGAGGCCACGCGCGAATTGGGTCAGGATCTCTTCCTTGTCGGCGGCATCGCCGAGCGCCAGTGAGATGTAATGTCGGTCCAATCCGTCGGCTGCGCTCTCAAGCGTGTCGGCAAGTGCCGGTGTAAGCAGCATGAGGCCGTTTGGCTGCTGGAGTGTCTGGGTGGCCGTTTCAATCGAATCGTTCATCGTACCGAGTCCGGAATTCGCCTGAAGCTGCGATAGTGATCAGCGGTGTAATAGAACACTTCCGGCGGCCGTCCGCCGGTCACGATGCGCCGTGCGCCGCGTGTCTGGGCGCCCGGTGTGGGAACGGTGTACTCGCGGTAGAAGCCGCGGGGTTGTTGCGGCAGGCGTCGCTCCCGATTGTGAAAAGTCGTGCCGTCTTTTCGGTAGGGAAACGGGCCGCCGCGGCGAATGAGCGCGAGCGTTTCAATGGCCTCGGGCGGCAGGCCGTGATCGATCAGCGGGGAGGCACTACCGCGCGCTTGCGCGGGGGGCGATGGCAACTCGGCGCTGCAGCCGGCGAACATTGCGACAAGGCATGACAGATACAAAAGAAGTCGTCGTGACATTGATCTGGGGCGGGCGAGAGCGGGTCCGAAATTGTATCAGTTGCGCCAACGCTGGCGCGGCGATCATGCTAAATGCGCACGCCGTCGATACCGAATTTGAATTGTAACTTCTGCATGAAATCGATCAGCGCGGGTACGCGCGTGTTAACCGGGTCCTTTCGACGCACGCGCTCGATCAACCCGCGTGCCTGCGCCGCGAACACATCGTTCCATCCACGGTGTTCGATATGGCGCAGCAATGCCAGCGCCGCATTGATGAGCACGTGAGTATTGTTTGGCGTCTTGCGCGCGGCGTTGAGCGTTTCGCGGAATGACGGCGTTATTGCGCGGCTCTT
>CBDULG010000479.1:0-1900 GCA_965367985.1 uncultured Rhodocyclaceae bacterium | reverse complement strand
TTGTGTATCCGCGGACAATCGAGGATATCGTCGCAACCACACAGGTATGCAAGAAGTATCAAGTTCCGATCTTGATGCGCGGTGCCGGGACGTCGCAAAACGGTCAATGCGTCAACGTTGCTGTCATTCTGGACTGCTCCAGGCATATGAACGCCGTTCTTGAGCTTGATACCGAAAATCGAACCGCCTTGGTGGAGCCCGGGCTGATTTGCGACGATCTCAAGGCCCACGCGGAGCGGGACGGATTGACCTTCGGTCCAGACCCGGGTACGCACAGCCGCTGCACGCTTGGCGGCATGATCGGCAACAACTCCTGCGGGCCGCATTCGATGCTGGCCGGCAAGACGGTCGAAAACATCGAGGCGCTCGAGGTCCTGACCTACGACGGCGCAAGGATGTGGGTCGGGCCGACCAGCGAAGAGGAACTGGCTGCGATCATCGCCAAAGGCGGCCCTCAAGGGTCGATTTATGGCGAGTTGAAGGCCATCCGTGACGAGTACGCGGACTTGATCCGGGCACGGTTCCCCGTCATCAAACGCAGGGTGTCCGGATACAATCTTGACCAATTGCTGCCCGAGAACGGCTTCAATGTTGCCCGTGCCCTGGTCGGTTCAGAGGGCACTTGTGTATCGATACTGCGGGCGAAAACCCGTCTGATCCAGAACCCGCAATTTCAGAAGACTTTCGTGCTCGGATTCGATGACATCTTTGTCGCCGGCGACACGGTGCCTGAGATCCTGCCGTTTTCGCCGATCGCCATGGAGGGTTTGGACTGGGGGATTGTCGGCGGGCTGTTGGATCGCGATCTCAAGCGGCAAGAGATCGCCTTGCTTCCTGCCGGCAAGGCATGGTTGATCGTCGAGTTGGCGGGCAGTTCGAGCCAGGCACTGGATGCGTCGTGTCAGGCGTTTGCGCTGCAGATGGGCAAGTCGGAACGCGTGAAATCATGTTTGTCCGTCAAGGACGACGCCGATGCCAAGCGCATATGGAGCATCCGCGAACTCGGCGCTTCGGCAACCTCACTAAGCCTCGACCCGAATGGAGTCGATCCCGTGGTTGGGTGGGAAGACACCGCGGTGGATCCCTTGCAACTCGGCGATTATCTTCGCGAATTCCAGGCACTGATCGACAAGTACGACTACGAAACCAATTTGTACGGGCATTTTGGAGATGGCTGTATACACGCGCGCATCACCTTTGACACGCGGTCGAAGGCGGGTCTGTCTCATTGGCGCGCGTTCAGCGATGAGATCTGCAAGTTGGTTGTCAAGTACGGCGGTTCATTGTCCGGCGAGCACGGTGATGGGCAGGCCAAAGCCGAGTTTCTGCCGCTCATGTATGGCCCCGAACTCATGGTGGCCTTCGAGCGTTTCAAGGCAGCATGGGATCCGTCGAACAAGATGAATCCCGGAAAGCTTATTCACGCCTACCGTATGGACGAGAATCTGCGCTACGGCCCCGATTACAAGACGCCGGTCGTCGAGACTGAGCTTGGCTTTCCCAACGACGTAGGCGGGCTGGGCCGCGCCGTGGAACGCTGTATCGGCATGGGTAAGTGCCGCAGTTCCGGCACGCCGATGTGCCCCAGCTTCCAGGCGACACGACAGGAACGTTACTCGACACGGGGGCGCGCGCACCTTCTGCACGAATTGATGCGCAATGAAGTCATCGTAGACGGTTGGGACAACGAAATCGTTCTGGATTCGCTGGAGCACTGCTTGTCGTGCAAGGCCTGCAAATCGGACTGTCCGACCCAGGTCGACGTGGCCAGCTACAAATCCGAGTTCATGTCAAAGCACTACCAGAAAAACCGCCGACCGCTTGCACACTATGCCATCGGGCGGCTTGCTGACGTGCTACCGATACTGTCGCGCTTTCCCAAGCTCACCAATACCAGCCT
>CBDULG010000478.1:0-1912 GCA_965367985.1 uncultured Rhodocyclaceae bacterium | reverse complement strand
GAGAACGGCCGCATCGTCATGGAAGGTGAGGGCAGCTACCTGGCCAACAACGAGGACGTGAAGGAGTTCTATCTCGGCCTGTCGGGCGAGGGGCGCAAGAGCTTCCGCGACGTCAAGCACTATCGCCGTCGCAAGCGCTGGCTCTCCTGAGTCGGCAACGCCTCAGCAACCAAACACATTGGACGGAGCGCAATGGAAAACTACGATGACCGGGAGCGGCGCGACCCGGCCGCACGCGAGCGGGATCTGCTCGAACGACTGCCGCAGCAAATTGCCCATGCGCGCGAATGCGCCGCCGCCTTCGCGCATCGTCTGGCCGAGTTCGACCCCGCAAGCATCACCACCCGCGAGGCGCTCGCCGCGCTGCCGGTGACACGCAAGTCCGAACTGCTCGAACTGCAAAAAGCGGCGCGTCCCTTCGGTGGCTTTTCCACCGTCGGCTGGGGTCCGGCGTGTGCGCGCGTGTTCGCCTCGCCCGGCCCGCTGTACGAACCCGAGGGCGCGCGCGACAACTACTGGCGCATGGCGCGCGCACTGCACGCCGCCGGTTTTCGCGTCGGCGATCTGGTGCACAACACCTTCTCCTACCACATGACACCCGCCGGCTCGATGATGGAAACGGCCGCGCACGCGCTCGGCTGCACGGTATTCCCGGGCGGCGTCGGACAGACCGAACAGCAGCTCGAGGCGATCGCCGATCTGCAGCCGACCGCCTACACCGGCACGCCGTCCTTTTTGCGCATCCTACTCGACAAGGCCGACGAGACAGGCATGACGGTCAGCTTCACCAAGGCCTTCGTTTCCGGCGAAGCCTTCCCGCCCAGCCAGCGCGATTCGCTCGCCAAGCGCGGTATTCACGCCTATCAAGCCTATGCCACCGCCGACATCGGTCTGATCGCCTACGAGACGTCGGCGCGCGAGGGGCTGGTGATCGATGAAGACGTGATCGTCGAAATCGTCCGCCCCGGCACCGGCGACCCGGTGGCGCCCGGTGAAGTGGGCGAGGTCGTGGTCACCACGCTCAACCCCGACTACCCGCTGATCCGTTTCGGCACGGGCGACCTGTCGGCCATCCTGCCCGGCGCGAGTCCCTGCGGGCGCACCAATGCGCGCATCAAGGGCTGGATGGGGCGCGCCGACCAGACCACCAAGGTCAAGGGGATGTTCGTGCATCCGGGCCAGGTGGCTGCCGTGATCAAGGCACACCCCGAGATTCGCCGCGCGCGGCTGGTGGTGGACAACCCCGACATGACCGACCGCATGACACTGCATTGCGAAGCGGCCGAAGACGACGCGCTGCGCGCGCGCATCGTCGCGAGCTTGCGCGAGCATACCAAGTTGCGCGGCGAGGTCGCGTTCTGTGCCGCCGATTCGCTCGCCAATGACGGCAAGGTGATCGACGACGTCCGCAGCTACGAATAAGCAGCCGACATGAGCGACGACTCCGTTCAGCCGCTGGCCGGGCTCACGGTGATCGACCTCACGCGGCTCTTGCCCGGCCCGATGGCGACCCTGCATCTGGCCGATCTGGGCGCCGACGTGATCAAGATCGAAGATCCGGGCGGCGGCGATTACGCGCGTGTGATGGGTGCCATGGGCGAGGGCATGAGCCATTTCTTCGCGCTCGTCAATCGCAACAAGAAAAGCCTCGTGCTCGATCTCAAGCAGGCGGACGATCGCGCTGTGTTGTTGGCGCTGGTCGACGCGGCCGACATCCTCGTCGAGGGTTTTCGTCCGGGCGTGATGGCGCGCCTCGGGCTCGACTACGCCACGCTCGCGGCGCGCAACCCGAGCCTCGTCTACTGCAGCATCACCGGCTACGGCCAGCAGGGTCCATACGCGCAGCGCGCCGGCCATGACATCAACTATCTGGGCTACGCCGGCGTGCTCGACCAGACCGGCGTCGCAGGCG
>CBDULG010000477.1:0-1935 GCA_965367985.1 uncultured Rhodocyclaceae bacterium | reverse complement strand
ATGCTTTCGATGCGCTGTTGGGCAATCTCGACCAAAGCGTGTTTGGCGAGCCGGCCTACCCGAGCGTCGAGGCCAAGGCCGCGCACCTGCTGTATTTCGTGATCAAGAATCACCCGTTCAGCGACGGCAACAAGCGCAGCGGCGCCTTTCTGTTTGTGGACTTTCTCAACCGCAATGGCCGTTTGCTCGATGCGGCCGGTCAGCCGGTAATCAACGACATCGGGCTGGCGGCGCTCGCGCTGCTGGTGGCCGAATCCGACCCGGGCCACAAGGAGACCATGATCCGCCTCATCATGAACATGCTGGCGCCGGGAACGTGAGCCATTCGCCCGACCGCCAACGGCCACGGCGGACGAGACGCCTGCGCGCGCCATTGTAGGGCGGGTTTCAGCCCGCCAAAGCCGTCGCGCAACGCAATATCGCTGGCCGGATGAATCCGGTCCTACGGCGTCATCGCACCGCTTTTTTTCACGTTGACACTTCAGCCCTCGCCGTCGAGCGCCTGCTCCATCGCATCGAGCAGGCTTTCCGGCGGATGCGCGCCGGACACGGCGAGACGCTGGTTGAAGACGAAGAAAGGCACGCCCTGGATGCCGAGCGACTTGACCTGGGCGTAGATGCCGCGCACTTCGTCGGCGAGTGCGTCGCTGGCGAGCCATTCTTCGAGACCCGGATCGTCAAAGCCGGCGGCCTTGGCAGCGCGTGCCAGCACGGCCGGGTCGCCGATATTTTCGCCCTGCACGAAATGGGCGAGGTAGATGTGATGCGCCAGACGCGATACGGCCACCGCATCCAGCCCCGCGCCCTGGGCGCGCATTATCAGGCGATGGGCGTTGAGCGTGGATGGGCGCAGCGCGATGGCATCGAAGTCGATGTCGACACCCGACGCCACAGCCGCTTCGAGCACCTGCGCGTGCATTTGCTTCACCGCCTCGGCACCGCCGAACTTGCGTTCGAGATACTCCTGGTACGGAAAACCTTCCGGCGGCGTGGACTCGTCGAGGAAAAAGGGCAGGCGATTGAGTTCGATCTGCTCGTCCGGGCGCTTTTCAGCCAGCAACTGCAGCGCGTCACGCAGGCGCGCGTCGCCAACGTGGCACCAGGGACAGATGAAGTCGGCTGCAAGGTCGATTCGGAGGGTCATGAGGGTCGCTCGGTAAGGGCGGGTTCGCGCACCTTAACATGCCGCCACGTGGCCGCTCGGCGCGCGACCCCGCTGCGCACGCGAAACGAATTGCGCATAAAATCCGATCCCTTCGACCGCTATCCACTTCGACGAGAACATGACCGACACGACGCCCAATACCCCGGAAGCCAACCTGATCGAGAGAACCGTTGAACGCGGGCTGTATGCTGCCCGCTGGCTGCTCGCGCCGCTGTATCTCGGCCTCAGTCTGGCGCTGCTCGTGCTCGGCCTCAAATTCTTTCAAGAGATCGCGCACGTGCTGCCGGCCGTGTTCGCAAT
This sequence comes from uncultured Rhodocyclaceae bacterium, assembly GCA_965367985.1. Classification (GTDB taxonomy): domain Bacteria; phylum Pseudomonadota; class Gammaproteobacteria; order Burkholderiales; family Rhodocyclaceae; genus Nitrogeniibacter. The sequence goes on along the minus strand of CBDULG010000477.1, from coordinate 470 downwards.
GGCCGAGGCCGATCTGGTGTTGGTCGTGCTCTCGCTCATCGACCTCACGCTGGTCGGCGGCCTTCTGGTCATGGTCATGCTTTCGGGCTACGAAAACTTCGTCTCGCGGCTGGACATCGCAGCGGATAGCGAGAAACTGGGGTGGCTGGGCAAGATGGATTCCACCAGCCTCAAGAACAAGGTGGCGGCATCCATCGTCGCCATCTCGTCGATCCATCTGCTCAAGGTGTTCATGAACGCCACCAATATCGATAACGACAAGCTGCTGTGGTACGTCATCATCCACCTGACCTTCGTCGCCTCGGCCTTCGCCATGGGCATGCTCGACCGGCTCACGCAGCACTGAGCGCCGTCCGCTGATGTCCAGCGCAGACCTGTTCTCGCGCCCGCCGGCCTCGCTCGACGATGCACTCGCCATCGTGGCAGCGATCAACGCCGCGCTGGCCACGCGCGGGCTCACGCTGCGCCCC
>CBDULG010000476.1:0-1943 GCA_965367985.1 uncultured Rhodocyclaceae bacterium | reverse complement strand
TCTTCAGGGCGCCGCCAGTGGCCGCGGCGACTTCGTCGGCAAACTGCTGGTTGTTTTCAGTGTGGAAGTTGGTCGTCGGGTAGGGCGTCGGCATATCCCATGTGGATTCGGCCAGCGCGGCACCCTGCAGCCCTGCGAGGGCGAACGCCCCGACCATTAGCGCGCGGATAGGTTTGAAAGCACTCATCGATTTGTCTCCGGGCGGCATTCGATGACTTCGATGCCTGGGTTGTTGTTTGTTCGGCGCGCTCGGAATCATGGCACTGCCGAGGTTGCAATGTTGGTATTTCATCTATAATTTGTCAACATCTTATCGATATCAAGACGACGTTATGCTGAAAAAAGTGCCGACTGGCGGCCGCCCCAAGCCTAACCGGATTGTCTCCTCCCACCATCTGGTTTCCGCGGTGTCTCCCGAGCTGTCGGAATTTGAGTACGGCATGATCGTCGCCTGGAACGGCTTCTCGCGCTGGACGATGCGCTGCATGGCGGCTATCGGCTTCGAAGACATGACGACCATCGACGTGCTGGTGCTGCACCATGTGGTCCATCGAGACAGTGCCAAGCGGCTCGCTGATATTTGCTTTGTGCTCAATGTGGAGGACACCCATGTGGTGTCCTACTCGCTCAAGAAACTCGTCGGCCTCAACCTGGTCAGCAGCCAGCGCAAAGGCAAGGAGGCTTTTTATTCGGCCACCGCGCAAGGGCGCGAGGCCTGCATGCGATACCGCGCCGTGCGCGAAGCCTGTCTGTTGCCCGGCTTCTCCGGTGCGGAAGCCGAAAATCAACAGCTCGGCGAACTGGCGCGCCTGCTGCGCACGCTCTCCGGCCGCTATGACCAGGCGGCACGCGCCGCCACCACCTCCACCGACTAGGGACGCCGCGCATGCGCTTTCTCGACATGGGCGACACTGCCTTCACGATCGAATTCGGCGACCGCATCGACCCGGCCCTGCAGGCGGCGGTGAACGCCCTTGATGTCGCGGTGGCGCGTGAGCAGCGCGCGGGCCGGCTCAAGGGCATCGTCGAGACGGTGCCGACCTTCCGTTCGCTGACGGTGATTCACGATCCGCTGACCAGTTCACGCGCCGCGCTGGTGGAGGCCGTGCACGCCCTTGCCGATGCCGCCGAGCATGCGCCCGCCAGCGACGGCCGGCACTGGTGTCTGCCCGCCTGTTACGGTGGTGAATTCGGTCCCGATCTGGCGGACACGGCCGAAGCCATTGGCGACGCGCCCGAAGCGGTGATCAAGCTGCACAGCGGCACCGAATACGTGGTTTACATGCTCGGCTTCCTGCCCGGCTTTCCCTTCATGGGCGATCTGCCCGAGGCGCTGCATCGACCGCGCCGCACCGAGCCGCGAGTGCGCGTGCCGGCGGGCAGTGTGGCCATCGCCAACGGCCTGACCGCCATCTACCCATGGGAGAGCCCCGGCGGCTGGCATTTGCTGGGCCGCTGCCCGGTACCGCTGTTCGATGCCACGCGCGAGCAGCCGGCGCTCCTCGCAGCAGGCGACCGGGTGCGCTTCGAGCCGGTCGCGGCAAGCGATATGCCAACGCTGCAAGCCGATCTTGCCGCGGGACGAATCGATCCCCAGCGCTGGTGCACATCGTCATGAGCATGCTCGAAATCTCGTCTCCCGGGGCCCTGGCGAGCGTGCAGGACGCGGGCCGGCGCGGCTGGCGGCGGATCGGCATCCCGTGGTCCGGCGCCGTGGACAGCCGCCTGCTGCGCATCGCCAACCGGCTGGTGGGCAACCCGGAGCACGCGCCGGCGATCGAATGCTTCGACGGCGGCCAGCAGCTTTTTGCGCGCGAGGGGCCGGTACGCGTCGCAGTGGCCGGCGACGCGACGCTGCAACACCTTGATGCGGAGGGCGCACCACGCAAGACACTGCCCTGGCGCAGCCTCACGCTCGCCGCGGGAGAGAGCCTGCGCATCGT
>CBDULG010000475.1:0-1955 GCA_965367985.1 uncultured Rhodocyclaceae bacterium | reverse complement strand
ATGAAAATGAATGATGCCGAAGTATTGATTTTCGGCAATCCGAAAGGCGGCACGCCGCTCATGCAATGTGCGCAAACCGCGGGTATCGACCTGCCGCTCAAGGCGCTGGTGTGGCGTGACGAAGCCGGTCAGGTCTGGCTGGGCTACAACGATCCGGTCGACATCGCTGCACGCCACGGCGCTGGCGAATGTGCGGTGGTGCCGAATATCGCCAAGGCGCTCTCGGGATTTGCGGCGGCGGCGACGGCGCCCTGAGGGCTGGATGGCCTGGGCGGCGTTTGCGCGCCGCGGGCCGCGTTCAATCTCCGGTTTTCGCGGCGGGTCGGTGCTGCCGCCGCAGGTGGGCGATACGACACTTCTCCAGCGCGTCGCTAAGCGGCGCGAGCGGCCCGCTGGTGTCGAGGCGTAACGGCATGTCGTAGTCACCGGCCGCGAACGCGTCCAGCGCGCTTGCGACCGCCTTGACGCGGTGCCGCAGATGGTGGCGGAAGATCGCCCAGAAGCCGGCGGCAAGTCCCAGGCCGAGCAGTGCAATGCTGACCAGGAAGCCGAACATGCCGCGATTGACCGCCTGGCGCGAATCCCCGCTTGCCTGCGCGATGGAGCGCGACGCGGCGTCGATCAGCGCGCCGGCCTGCGCGTTCATGCGCGCGGCAAGGCGGCGGATGCCGGCGCGCTGCGCGTCGATCTGCCGGGCCATTTCGAGTTGTTGAAGGCGTCGCGCGAATACACCGTCATCGTTCATGCTGGTCGCCAATTGGCGCAGGTGACGGTTGGTGCGCAGGCGATGTTCATCGTCACTGATGTCGGCAACGCGTCGCTCGAGCGTGGCCAGCGCCGTGGCAGCCTGTTCGCGCAGCGCGGCCAGTGCGGGTCCGTCGTCGGCGTCGGCGATTCGTGCGAGCGCGCTGCCAAGCGCGAGGCCGGCGCGCTGCAGTTCGTGGCTGCGCTCCAGCAGGTCGATGTCGACGTCGGCCAGGTGATCGAGCGTCTGCAGCAGGGACGGCGTGGCCGTGCCGGCGGCGGTTTGCTTGTAAAGCGCGGCGAGGCTTGCACTGGTTGCCGCTGACGCGCCCGCGACGAGCGTCTCGGCGTGCGCTTCGAACGCTGATAAGGCCGCGTCGTGGGCGGCAAGCGCAGCGTCTTGCTGACGTTGGAGTGCGAGCGCGCGCGCGGCGGTCTGCGCGAGGTCGGCGCGCTGCGCATCGAGTGCGTCGAGCGCCGCGGCGAGCTTGCCGCGCAGCGTGGCGTCGAAGCGCTGGTCGACCAGTCGCCCGACGAGGCGCCGCAGGTCGACGAAGGCACTGTCGAGCTCGCGCACACGGCGTTCGATGGCAGCTGCGCTCGACGCACCGGCGAGTTCGTCGACGCGCTCGCTGATGCTCAGATTGAAGTGCGCAACGCGCTGCGCGGCATCCATGGCGGGTAACGCTTCGTCGATGATGGCGCGCTGCGTTGCACCGATCTGCTGCAGATTCAGCCAGACGAGAGCGCCAATGGCCAGGGCGAGCAGGGCCGCGCCGATAAGCATCATGGTTGCCTTGCTGGCCAGTTCGAAGCCCGCGTCGGGGCGTGTTATCGGGAGTGGCATGCGGCTCCTGGGGGATTGATTGGGCGGCAGTGTCGCGCAATCGCACCGAATTTACCCGCCCGCCGGACAGGCGGCAGTGATCCCCGGCCGATCGCCGCCGTTTGCCTGTTGTAGCACAATGGACCCAGCGCGCCCCGCCGGGCGCCGCCGTCACTGGAGAGCTGTATTGATCAAGCGTATTCGTCCGCGCGCATGCCTTGCTGCGCTGGCCATTGTCGCGAGCTGGGCAGGCGGCGCGCGCCTGTTCGCCGCCGACAGCACGGCAACGCACATCCAGCAATCGAACCCGCCGCTGATGTATGACAGCGAGGTGGCTATCGTGCCGTACGTTCCCGCCGCGCGCTCGCTCCATCGCTGGACCGTG
>CBDULG010000474.1:0-1996 GCA_965367985.1 uncultured Rhodocyclaceae bacterium | reverse complement strand
CGCCGGCACGTTCGACAACATCACCGCCACCGTGTCGCCCTTGCCGATGCCGCGCTCGGCGAGCGCGCTCGCGAGGCGGCGGCATCGCGCGTAGGTTTCCGACCACGTGAAGCTGCGCGCGCCGTGAACCACGCTTTTGCGGTCGGGATACACCATCGCCGAACGCTCAAGGTAACTGAGGGGGGACAGCGGTACGTAGTTGGCGTCGTTCTTTCCCAGTCCCTGGTCAAATGGATTGCCTGACATGCTTCTCTCCTCTCTATACTGCGTCGATTTATCCGCTGCGGGCAGCGGTTGCAAGCGCGTGTTGGAATCATACTAATTAACAATCTTGTCGAGATTTGCGCGCAAATGTACTGAATGTTGTCGAGCGCGAAATCATCGCGTGACTGGCATTAAGATTGTCGCATGCCGAACTTCGTACCATGCAGGGGCGCGCGATGAAGCCGCAATTGACGATTCCCGATACGGGACCGGAAATCACCGACCGCCGTTATCGCGAAATGGTCAGCGCCGGTCTCGACCACATCAATCAGGGCGTCACCGTCTTCGACAGCCAGTTGCGGCTCATCGCTTGCAACCGCAGCTTCCTCACCCTGCTCGAATTCCCAGACTGGCTGGGCACGCCGGGCACGCCGTTCGACGCGTTCATTCGCTACAACGCGCAGCGCGGAGAATATGGCGAAGGCGATGTCGAGACACTGGTCTCTGAGCGTGTCGAGGCGGCGCAGAAGTTCCGTCTGCACGAAACCCGCCGGCAACGTCCCGATGGCACGCTCTTGTCGATCCGCGGTTTTCCGCTGCCGCACCAAGGCTTTATCACGCTGTATTCCGACATCACCGAAAGTGAGCGCCAGAAAGCGCAGATCGAGAATCATCAATTCGAGCTGGAAGCGAAAATCGCGCAACGCACCGCGCAACTCACCGCGGCCAATGCCGAGTTGCAAACCGCCATGGACGCGAATGAGAACATCACCGCCGCGCTGCGGCACAGCGAAGCCAAACTTCGCCTCATCACCGACACCATCCCCGCCCACATCGCTTACTTCGACGATGCCTGGACATACACCTACGGCAACAAGCGCTATGCCGAGTGGTTTGGGCTGACGAGTGAAAGCATCGTCGGACGCAACATCCGCGACGTGATCGGCGAGACGATCTTTGCCGTGGTCGAAGGCCATGTTCGCAGCGCACTTGCCGGCCAGGCGGTAACCTACGAATACACCGTGACCGAAAGCGACGGCACCCGGCGCTTTGCGCGCAGTACCTTGCTGCCCGACATCACGCCGGAAGGTAAGGTGATTGGCTGCTTCGTGCATGCGGTGGACACCACCGAGCAGCACCGCACATACAACGCGCTCGCGCAGGCGCAAAAAATGGAAGCGATCGGTCAACTCACCGGCGGCCTGGCGCACGATTTCAACAACATGCTGACGGTCGTCATGGGCAACCTCGCCGCACTACGTGATGCATCGCCCGACGCGCCTGAAATCGAAGAATTCGTCACCCCGGCGCTTGCCGCTGCGGAAGGCGGCGCCGACCTCATCAAGCGCCTGCTCACTTTTTCGCGCCAGCAGTCGATCGACGTCTGCCCGGTTGACGTGAACGAACTCGTGCTAAACATTACCCGCCTCATCCGCCGCTCGGTGCCACGCAACGTCACCGTCACCACCAGCGCACAGCAGGCCGATCTGTTCGCGCTGACCGACCCGCATCAACTCGAAAGCGCGCTGCTCAACCTCGCGCTCAATGCCCGCGACGCCATGCCGCGCGGCGGCGAACTGCGCATCGAATCATCGCTCGAGGCCATCGACCAGCGCGCCGCGGACGATCTCGAGGTCGCGCCCGGCGACTACGTACAGATTGCGGTGAGGGACAACGGCACCGGCATGGACGGCGCCATTCTGGCGCGCATTTTCGAGCCGTTTTTCACCACCAAGTCCTTCGGCATGGGCAGCGGCCTCGGTATGTCGATGGTCTTCGGTTTCGCCAAACA
>CBDULG010000473.1:0-2006 GCA_965367985.1 uncultured Rhodocyclaceae bacterium | reverse complement strand
CGCGACACCCAGGACCGCGAGATTCACCGCAATCCATATCGCGACGGACGATGTCACCGCAGCGGTGCGCACCGGCCATTGCCGGCGCGAACCTGCCCTCGCCGAGGCGAGTCGTGGCTGCCAGTAACAGATGTCGAGCACGCCCGAGATCAGTCCCCACAGTGGCACGGTGACGAAGACGAGCACCGCGTAGCGATGAATGCCGTCGCGCAACAGCGTGTACTGCGCGGATTGCGCCAGGTTCTGCCATAGCACGCTGGCAACCATCGCGATGAGCAAACCGAAAATGACGGCCGTCAGCGCCGTATAGGCGAGCCGTTCGACGCGCGTCTCGAGCCAGCTCGGTTGCAGCCTGTCGACGATCAGTTGCGTTTCGTTGTGCGATGACATCGCCGTGGCGAGCCACGTCAGCCATTGTCGAGCGCGGTCGTCACGGTAGGCGCCAGCGATGCCTTTCAGCCGCGAGCGGATGTAGGTGTCGTACAGACGCCGGCGTTGGTTTTCGGCCTCCGGCGTGGCGGCGCCGGCAATGTCCGGGGTTTCGCTACTGATCACCGCGCGCATGATGTTCAGCATGAGCGGCGAATTGGCCTGCGCTTGCAGCGTGGGGTCGTTTCCGATGATCTGTTTTATCGAAGCATGCGTCGCGTGGCCACCCGCGCGGGCGAGATAGCCGTCGACCTGCGCCTCGGAAAGCGGTGCGATGCGCACTGCGGCGTTCAATGAGAGTCGGGCCGGCATCGCCGTGTATTCGTCGGGTCGACTCGACACCGCAATCCCCGGCACGCCGACGTTGGCAAGATAGTCATTGATTGCCTCGATGCAGGCGCCGCGACGCGCCGTGGGCACCTCGTCCAGGCCATCCAGTAATAGATACAGTCTTTGATTTTCAAGCAGGGATCGAGCGGATCCCGTGGGTATCCGGTAGCGACTCTGCAGCTGTGATACCAGCCAGGTCGTCAAGGGCCCGTCGTGATCGGCCCAACTGACCAGACTCAGAAAGACCGGCACCGGCGCGCTTGCACTGCGTTTGCTCATCTCGAGCAGCGCAGTGGCGAGCGTGAGCATCATGACGCTTTTGCCGGCGCCGGGTTCTCCAACCACCAACAGCGACCGGTTTGTCTCGGCGAAGACGCGATCGATGCCCGCTTCGCCGCTGACGGTGGTTCTCTCGAGCCCCTCGAACTCGGGCACATCCTGCCAGCGATCGGCGACCAGATCGGCATCCGGCTGCAGCCGCAAGTCCAGCAACGCTTCGCCTTGCGCGCTGTCGGCGAGCTTGCTTTCCGCAAGCCACCCGACGGCGTCGCGGACCGCATCCATGTCGCGTCTCTCACGCCCCGTCGCCGGCGCTGCCGCGGGCGACGCGAAGTGCGCGCTACCGATCTCCGCTTTCAGCGACTGCGCCAGGCCGGCCAGATCGGCTTCGAAGCGGGCATGACGGATTTCCCATGCCTGACGCGTTGCCAGTGCAGCCAGCGGTTCCGGCAATTCGCGCGCCGTGGGCATCGCGGCGCCTTCGACAAGCACCGGAATGACCTTGATGCCACGATCCAATGCAGTCGCAATTTCCATGCGCACGTAGTCGTCCGGGTTGTCGAGCCGCCGTCCACGTTCATCGGTAACCGTCGCCCAACGCGTGCCGATGATGACCAGCACCACCGCGCAGCTATCCAGCGCCTGTTGCAGCACCACCGCAAAATCATCACCCGCAGCGATCGCATTGACGTCCATGAACAACTGATCGTCCTCGAAGTGCTCTTGCAGCGTCTTGTGCAACAAGCGGGTGAATTCCCACGAGTCCTCACGTCGATAGCTCAGGAAGACCCGATTTGTCATCACCGCCGCCCGGTCGCGGACCCGACGCCGTTCGATGACGAGACCGCGCCTGTTCGAACCGGATCGGGCGAGTCCCGCGCGATAGGTGCGTCGGCGTCGGTCAAAGGGTCGCCGTTCGTCTGGTTTTCTGCCGCGGGCAGGGTCGCGCGCCGCCAGGTCGCGTTCAT
>CBDULG010000472.1:0-2036 GCA_965367985.1 uncultured Rhodocyclaceae bacterium | reverse complement strand
GCCGCTGCCCAAAAACCTGCCACTGACGTGATGATCGAACTGCGCGGCGTCAACAAGTGGTATGACAAGTTTCATGTACTGAAGGACATCAACCTTGTGGTGAACAAGGGCGAACGTATCGTGGTGTGCGGGCCGTCGGGCTCGGGCAAGTCCACCATGATTCGCTGCATCAACCGCCTGGAGGAGCACCAGAAGGGACACATCATCGTCGCTGGCGTGGAACTGACCTCGGACCTGCGTCAGGTCGAAACCATCCGCAAGGACGTCGGCATGGTATTCCAGCACTTCAACCTGTTCCCGCATCTTACGGTGCTCGAAAACTGCGTGCTGGCGCCGATGTGGGTGCGCAAGATGCCGCGCAAGGAAGCCGAGGAAATCGCCATGCAGTATCTTGGCCGGGTCAAGATTCCCGAACAGGCAAAGAAATATCCGGGCCAGTTGTCCGGCGGTCAGCAACAGCGTGTGGCGATCGCGCGCAGCCTGTGCATGAATCCAAGCATCATGTTGTTCGACGAGCCCACCTCGGCGCTCGATCCGGAGATGATCAAGGAAGTGCTCGACGTGATGATCGAACTGGCGGGCAGCGGCATGACGATGATGTGCGTGACGCACGAGATGGGCTTTGCGAAGACGGTTGCCGACAAGGTGATCTTCATGGACAAGGGGCAGATCGTCGAGAGCAACGAGCCGCACGAATTCTTCGACAATCCGCAGAACGAACGCACTAAGCTTTTCCTCAGCCAGATCCTCGCGCACTGAAGCAGCGCGTTTTCCGTTGTCGCCGAAATCGGCCGGCGCTACGTACCGCGCGTGGACGCGCCGGCGGCGCAAGCGCGCAGCGAACGCGTGCAATCGCCCGCCGACCACACCGCATTCCGACTGACGGTCCCGTAATTTCGCGTTGTGGCGTATCGTACGGCATGGCGTGACGACGCCGAGCGCTTCGTCACGAATTTTCGACGCTGTCGTAGTGCGCGCGTGCCGCCGGCAGCACGCTTCGTGGTCGGCCGGATCAAGTCATGTCACAGTCAATTCAGTTATTGCCGCTCTTTCCCCTGCATGCCGTGTTGTTCCCCGGTGGGCGGCTGCCACTCAAAGTCTTCGAAGCGCGTTATGTCGCCATGGTGTCGGGCTGTGTGCGCGACGACACCGGCTTTGGCGTCTGCCTGATCGCAGCCGGAGGCGAGGTCGGCGAGGCGGCAGTGCCCCATGCCGTAGGCACCGAAGCGCGCGTCGTCGATATCGAGCGGGCATCGAATGCGGTGTTCGACGTGGTGGTAGAGGGGCGCCGCCGCTTTCGCCTGCGCGACCACGAGGTCGAGCATGATCTGTTGCGCGGCGAGGTGGATTGGCTACCGCAACCACCGCCCACTGCGATCCCCGCCGCGCAAGCGAGTCTCGTGCCCCTGCTCGAACGCGTGGTGCGCGATATGGGTGAGCGCATCGCGTTGCCGCATCGCTTTGACGACGCCGGATGGGTCGGCGCGCGCTATGCGGAGATTCTGCCCATCCCCCTGATTGCGCGGCAAAAGATGCTCGAGATGGATGACGTCGTCAGCCGGCTGGAAATAGTCCAGAAATTTCTCGGTCAGCGAGGCGTATTCGACCTGCCGGAGTTCGACCCGACCAACTTCGATCCCACCGATCGCGATCCGCCGTCGCATTGAAGCGTGGCGAGAATGCGCCGGATGGGCGCAGGCAGGCCCAGTGTGCCCAGCCTGTCCAGCGCGTACCAGGCGTGACCCCGCGGAAGGCTGCGGCCGATCACATCGGCGCGGCACAACACGGCGTGGATGTCGAGGATGAAATGCGTAAAGGTGTGGCGCAGTACGGGCAGTGGCGTGCCCGCTTCGGCCGCGCTTCCGGGCGATCGCTCGCCCTGAGCATCGTCGTCGATTTCGGGCAGGCTCAGCAGGCCGCCCCAGATGCCGCGCGGTGGTCGTTTGACGAGCAGCACGGCGTTGTCCTCGAGCACCACCGCGAGACGGCAGCTGCGCACAGGCAGGGGCTTGCGCGGCCGGGGTGTCGGCAAGTCG
>CBDULG010000471.1:0-2050 GCA_965367985.1 uncultured Rhodocyclaceae bacterium | reverse complement strand
ACAACACCGACCGAGGAGCGCTGCGCATGAAACCCCATGCATTCGTCGCCATGCCTTTTGGCATCAAGCCCGGACACGACGGGGCGCTGATCGACTTTAACCGCATCTATGCCGATTACATCGGACCAGCGCTGGAAGCGGCGGGATTCGAGGTATTCCGCGCGGACGAGGAACAGCGCGCCGGCGACATCCGCACCGACATGTTTCAGGAACTGCTGATGGCCGACCTGGTGGTCGCCGATCTCACGCTCGACAATCCCAACGTGTGGTACGAACTGGGCGTGCGCCACGCCTTGCGCGCGCGCGGCGTGATCCTCGTGCAGGGGCCGCGACCAAGCCAGCCTTTCGACATCTACACCGACCGCAAGCTCCACTACGGCATTGCCGACGGCGCGCCCGACCCCGCCACGCTCGAGGCCGATCGCGACAAGCTCACCGCGATGGCGGTGGCGACGGCCGAGGCATGGCATGCGCGCAAGGTCAGCCCGGTGTACAGCCTGCTGCCCCACCTGTGCGAGCCCGACTGGAAAACCCTGCTGCTGTCCGAGCGCAACGAATTCAGCGCGGCGTACGATGAATGGGCGAGCCGCATGGCAGTCGCACGGCGCAAGCTGTGCCCGGGCAACATTCTGGTGCTCGCCGACGAGACGCCCAATGTCGCGTTGCGTATCGAAGCCAAATGCACCGCGGGCAATTCCCTGCTCAAGCTGCGGCATTACGATTTCGCGCTCGAACAGTTCGACACGGTGCTAACGCTCGCCCCGGAAAACAAGGCCGCGCGCGAGAAAAAGGCGGTCTGCCTCGGCCGCCTTGGAAAGTACGAAGAAGCACGCGAATGGGTGCTGCGGCTCACCGCGGATTACCCGGCCGACCCGGAAGTTTGGGCACTCGCCGGCCGCGTGGAGAAGGAAAACTGGATCAGCCGCTGGCGGCGCGACGACGCCACGCCGGCCGAAATGCGCGACGCGGCAGTCTATGAGGATGCCGCGCTGGCCGAGGCCATCGAACCGTACCGCAAAGCCTTCATCCTCGATCCGTCGCACCATTATTCCGGCGTCAACGCGCTCACTCTCACGCTGCTGCGCAAGCACCTCGGCGGCGAAACCGAGCAGGTCATCATCGATAACTTGATCGGCGGCGTGCTGTGGGCAGCGCTCACCGCGCAAGAGCGCGACCGCAAGGACTATTGGGCGCGCGCCAGCTATGCCGAACTGTGTCTGCTGGTCAATCCGCTCGACACGGTGCGCAAGGAATACAGCGCCACCGTCGCCGCCGCCGACCGCGACTGGTTCGCGCTCGATTCCACCTGCCAGACACTGTGCCTGCTGCGCGATCTGGAATTCCGCCCCGACGAAACCACCGCCGCGCTCGACATCCTGGAGCGCGAAATTGAGCGCAGCACGCCGCCCTTCGAACCGCGCAAGGTGTTCCTCTTCAGCGGCCACATGATCGACGCGCCCGACCGCGCCGAGCCGCGTTTCCCGGCCGACAAGGAAGGCATCGCCGCAAAAAAGATCGCCGAAACGCTCGACGCCCTCGGCGCCGGCCCGGAAGACCTCGCCCTAACCCAGGGCGCCAGCGGCGGCGACATCCTGTTTCTCGAAGCCTGCAAGGCGCGCGGCGTGCGCCTGTGCCTCATGCTGCCGCTCGAAGAGCCCGAATTCATCGACCGCTCCATCCTCCCCGCGACCGACGGCAACGCCTGGCGCGAGCGCTACTACGCGATCAAGGAGGGCTTGCCGGACGCTCCGCGCGTGATGCCCGACGAACTTGGCCCGTTACCGAAAATCGGCCGCGACGAACACGCCAGCCCCTTCGAGCGCTGCAACCTGTGGCTGCTGTACACCGCGCTCGCCTGGGGCATCGACAAGGTGCGCTTCATCTGCCTGTGGAACGGCGCCGGCGCTGACGGCCCCGGCGGAACCGAGCACATGTACAACGAAGTCAAACGCCGCACCGGCCGGGTCACCTGGCTGGATACGCGCGAGCTGTGGTGAGGTAGTGAGCGAACAGTCATGTCGCGCATCTTCCTGAGCCACTCCAGCATCGA
>CBDULG010000470.1:0-2069 GCA_965367985.1 uncultured Rhodocyclaceae bacterium | reverse complement strand
GATCGGCTTCATGGACGGCCCGCTGATCGGCAGCGCGACGGTCAATGCCAATAACCTGAAGTTCCGCAGCGAATCGTCCCCTGAATCGCTCTTCTTCTTTTGAAATCATTACGATGGGCGTATTACGGCGAAAATAATGTAGACATGTATCATCTTCTATATGCTTTTCCTTTTTTAATAAATGTGTCATTGTTGTGGGCATGCACATTCAGTACATACCGAATCGCGGCTCACGCGCTACGCCGTTGCTGCGCGAGTCGTACCGCGAAGCGGGAAAGGTCAAGAAGCGCACGCTGGCCAACTTGTCGGCGCTGTCCGAGGCGCAAATTGAATCTATCCGTGCCGTTTTGCGTGGCGATCTGCTGCTGCCTGCCGAACGGGTGTTTGAGATTTGCGCTTCGCGCGCGCACGGCCACGTGCATGCGGTGCAGATCGCGATGCAACGTCTTGGGTTCGCTTCGCTGATCGCCAGCAAGGCCTCGCGCGAGCGCGATCTGGTGGTGGCGATGGTCGCGGCGCGGGTGATCGAACCGCAAACGAAGCTGGCCACCGCGCGCTCCTGGCACACCAGCACGCTGGCCGAACAGTTCGATGTGGCCGAGGCCACTGAGGATGATCTGTACCGCGCCATGGACTGGTTGCTTGAGCGCCAGGGGACGATCGAGAACAAGCTGGCCGCGCGTCACCTGAGCGAAGGGTCGGTTGCGCTGTATGACCTGTCCTCGAGCTACTTCGAAGGCACGACATGTCCGTTGGCGAGGATCGGTCACAGTCGCGACGGCAAGCGCGGCACGCTGCAGGTCAACTACGGACTGCTGGCCAACGCGCAGGGCTGCCCGGTGTCGATCTCGGTGTATGAGGGCAATACGGCCGACAGCAAAACGCTCATGCCGGTGGTGCGTCAGTTGCGTGAGGACTTCGCACTCGAACGGGTGGTGATGGTGGGCGATCGGGGAATGATCTGCAACGCGGCTATCGAGGCGATGCGCGAAGAGCAAGGGCTGGAGTGGATCACGGCGCTCAAGAACGTGTCGATCCGCAAGCTGGCCGAGACGGGCGACTTGCAGTTCGGGCTGTTCGATGAGCGCAACTTGCTGGAGATCCGCTCGGCGCAGTACCCCGATGAGCGCTTGGTGGCCTGCCGCAATCGGGCGCTGGCCAAGCTGCGCGCTCACAAGCGCGAATCGCTGCTGGCGGCGACCGAACTCAAACTCGAGGCCATCCGTGCGCGGGTGCTCGCCGGGCGTCTTGCCGAGCCGGAGCGCATCGGTGTGGCCGTAGGCAAGGTCGTCAATCAGTACAAGGTGGCCAAGCACTTCATCCTAAATATCGGCGAGCGCGCTTTCTCGTTTGCCCGCAACCCCGAGAGCATCGACGCCGAGGCGGCGCTGGACGGTTTCTACGTGATCCGCACTTCGGTGCCGACCAAGACCATGGAGGCGGCCGACTGCGTGCGCCACTACAAAAGCCTGGCCAACGTGGAGCGCGCCTTCCGCTCACTGAAATCGATCGACTTGCAGGTCCGCCCGATTCATCACCGCCTGGAGAGCCGGGTGCGTGCGCATCTGTTCGTGTGCATGCTCGCCTACTATGTACAGTGGCATCTGCGCCAGGCGTGGCGCGAGCTCATGTTCGCCGACGAGGACCAGCTCGCCAGGGCCGGCCGCGATCCGGTCGCGCCTGCCCAGCGCTCCGACAAGGCGCGACGCAAGGTGGCTACCGGGCGCATCGAGGACGGCACACCCGCGCACAGCTTCCCCACGTTGATGAAGAGCCTCGCCACGATCGTTCGCAATACCTGCCAAACACCCGGCGTCGGTAAGAACGCGCCGGCGTTCAACATCGTCACCACCGCCAATCCGACACAGCAGCGCGCCCTGGATCTTGTGCGCGCCATCAGCTTGTAGACAGGACACAGAACCCGCGATTCAGGTCAAGTATTTGAACGACAGGGAAAATTCGCCCTGTCGACGCAGGAACTTCAGTCTAGCCGTCGGTCGCAGCGGTCCCTTCACAGCGCTTCGAGTTGCCGATCGGTAAATCGGCGAATGCGGAAAGGCGCCCAAGGC
>CBDULG010000469.1:0-2129 GCA_965367985.1 uncultured Rhodocyclaceae bacterium | reverse complement strand
TGGTATGCGATCCTGACCGTGCCGAGACATTTGCGACAGCCGAATCGATTCGCACCGAATTCGTGCTCAGGATGACCGGCAAGGTGCGCCGCCGCCCGGCAGGCACCGAGAATGCAGAGCTGGCGTCGGGCGAAATTGAAGTGCTGTGTCATGAAATAGAGGTGCTCAATCCGTCGGTCACACCACCCTTCCAGCTCGACGACGAAAATCTCTCCGAAACCACCCGACTGGCCCATCGCGTAATAGATCTGCGCCGCCCGCACATGCAGCACAACCTCTTGCTGCGCTATAAGGTCGCGATGGCTTTTCGCCGCTTTCTCGACCAACACGGCTTCGTCGACGTCGAAACGCCGATGCTCACCAAGAGCACGCCAGAGGGTGCGCGCGACTATCTCGTCCCCTCGCGCGTCCATCCCGGTAAATTTTTCGCGCTGCCGCAGTCGCCGCAACTGTTCAAGCAGCTGCTGATGGTCGCCGGCTTCGACCGCTATTATCAGATCGTCAAATGCTTCCGCGACGAGGATCTGCGCGCCGATCGCCAACCTGAATTCACTCAGATCGATATCGAAACGTCCTTCATGGACGAGCGCGCGATCACTACGCTGATGGAACATCTGATCCGTTTCGTCTTCGCCGAATCGCTTTCGGTCGAATTGCCATCACCCTTTCCACGCATGACGCACGCCGAGGCGATGCGACGCTTCGGCTCCGACAAGCCCGACCTGCGCGTTACGCTCGAATTCACCGAACTGACCGACATCATGAAGGATGTCGACTTCAAGGTCTTTTCCGGCCCGGCCAATAGTGGCGGCCGCGTCGCCGGTCTGCGCATCCCCGATGGCGGCGCCCTGTCGCGCGGCGAGATCGACGAATACACGAAATTTGTCGGCATCTACGGCGCGCGCGGCTTGGCGTGGATCAAGTTCAACGAGATCGCCAAAGGCCGCGAGGGCATGCAGTCGCCGATCGTCAAGAATCTGTCGGACGCCGCGCTCCAGGCCATCGTCGAGCGCTCGGGCGCGAAGGATGGCGATCTGATGTTCTTTGGCGCCGACAAGGCCAGGGTGGTCAATGACGCACTTGGCGCGCTACGCGTACGCATCGGCCACGAAAAGGCGCTTCTCACCGGTGATGCCTGGATGCCGGTGTGGGTCACCGACTTCCCGATGTTCGAATACGATGATGACGAAAAGCGCTGGACGGCATGCCACCACCCCTTCACGGCGCCCAAAGACGAGCATGCCGACATGCTCGAGCGCGATCCGGCGAGCTGCCTCGCCAAAGCCTATGACGTTGCGCTGAATGGGTGGGAAATCGGCGGTGGCTCGGTGCGTATTCACCGCGCCGAAATGCAGGCCAAAGTATTCCGTGCCCTCAACATCGACGACGAAGAAGCGCGCAGCAAATTCGGTTTTTTGCTCGACGCGCTCGAATTCGGCGCACCACCACATGGCGGCATTGCCTTCGGACTCGACCGGGTGGTCACGCTGATGGCGGGCGCTGAATCGATTCGCGATGTGATCGCCTTCCCAAAAACCCAGCGCGCGCAATGTCTGCTGACCGATGCGCCGGGCGATGTCGACGACCGGCAGTTGCGCGATCTTCATATCCGCTTGCGCCAGAAGGTCGAAACGGCGGTGGAAGTGTCGCGGGACTGAGCAAACCCTCCACCCGTGGCGGCAGCACGCAGGGCGACTCCAATCGCCCTGCGTGTGTTTGGCCAATCCGATTCAAGTCGCCGCGGATATCGGCCGAAAGCATTCAGGCAATCAACGTTTCCTGCCCGTCACGCCTCATACCCGATCTTTACCGCCTCACCGCGCTGATCATCGACTCCAAAGCCACGATACGTGCCCCGCTTCGCAACATGCTGGCCGCTAGCGGACCCGCTCACGTCGGCGCGTCCGTGCGCAAAATTCGCGACCAACGATTCGACCTGATCCTGTGCGAATTCCACCTCGGCGACGGGCAGGATGGTCAGCTTTTGCCCGAAGAGTCGCGCAATAACACGGTCATTCCGCGAAATGCTCAACGCTGCACGCAAGATGCCAAACAATACTCACGTGCTCTTCAATGCGGCACTGGCATTGCTGCGCCATATCGAACACCGTGGCTGGAACGATGCGTTC
>CBDULG010000468.1:0-2152 GCA_965367985.1 uncultured Rhodocyclaceae bacterium | reverse complement strand
CAGCGCGCGTTCCTGCGCCGCCAGCGCCGGCGTTTCTTCAGCGACTTCCGGCGGCGGCACAAAGGCCTGGCCTTCCGACAATGCGCGCAAGCGCGCCGCCTTGGCGAGCAAGGCGAGATACTGCGCGCGGTTTTCGCGCAAGGAGGACACGAACCGCGTCGGGTCGATGCGCACCAGGGTTTGCCCCGCATCGACGGTGTCACCCTCCTTGACGAGGATCTCCTCCACCACGCCGCCGTCGAAGGACTGCACGACCTGCAACTGGCTCGACGGGATCACCCGCCCTTCGCCGCGCGTCACCTCGTCAACTTTGGCATAGCCCGCCCACGCGACGAGCAGCACCAGCACCAGCAAGGCGCCGCGCAGCAGTGCGCGCGCACGGATCGGCTCCTGCTGCAGATGGGCCCAGTCGGCGTCTGCCACCCAATCGACATCATTTTCGCCGCGCTGCGGCAGCCAGCGGCCGAAGAGCCGGTCGAGCAGCGGGCGGGTGCGCGACGAAACAGCCCCGGAAACCTGACCGATACGCTCGAACTGTTCGGCATTCAGACTGCTCATGCAGCCCTCCCGATGCGGCCCTGGCGCAGTGCCTCGACAACCTGCGACTTGGGTCCGTCGGCAACGATCTTGCCGCTATCGACGACGATGATTCGATCGACCAGTTCGAGCAGGGAGGTGCGATGAGTAATCACGATCATCGTCTTGCCCGCGGTGTGTGCGCGCAACTGTTGCTTGACGTGTTCCTCGCTCGAGTGGTCCATCGAACCGGTCGGTTCGTCCATCAGCAGAATCGGCGGGTCGTTGATGAAGGCGCGCGCAATCGCCACGCCTTGGCGCTGGCCGCCGGAGAGCGATTCGCCGCGCTCGCCGATCAGCATGTCGAAACCCTGCGGATGGCTATCGACGAAATCGGCGATACCGGCGATCTGCGCCGCCTGCAGCACGTCGGCGTCGTCGGCGTCGCGCGAAGCGATGGTGAGGTTGTCGCGCAGGTTGCCGTAGAAAAGCGTTACGTCCTGCGGCACGTAACCTACATGGCGGCGCAACTCGGCCGGATCGAGCTGGCGCAGGTCGATGCCGTCGATCAGCACCGCGCCTTCGGTCGGGCGGAACAAGCCGAGGATGAGTTTGTGCAGCGTCGTCTTGCCCGAACCGACCCGCCCCAGCACCGCGACGCGCTCGCCCGGCTGAATACAGAACGAGACATGGCGCAGTGCCTGCATATCCTGCCCGGGGTAGCTGAAACTAACGTCCTTGAATTCGATTCGTCCGGAGAATTGCGGCCGGCTGACGAAGTTGGAGTCATCGGGCCGCTCGACCGGGCGGGAAAGGATTTCGTTGAGCGAGGTGAGCGCGGTTGCCGCATTGTGGTACTGCGTCAAAAGCCCGGCTACCTGGCCGATCGGGGCCATTGCACGCGAAGCGAGCATGGTGCAGGCAATCAGACCACCCATGCTCAGTTCGCGCTCGCCGATCAGATAGACGCCAAGCACGATCACCGCCACATTCACCGTCTGCTGTACCCAGAGCGCGCCATTCATGGTCGACGACGCCAGCAGACGCAACTGGGCGCTCACCCGCGCCAGAAAGCTCGCGCTTTGCTCCCATTTGCGCTGCATGTGGCCTTCGCAACCGAGCGATTTCACCGCCTCGAGGCCAACCAGACTCTCCACCAGGGTGGCATTGCGCAGGGCGCCGGCGCGATAGGTGGTTTCGGAAAGCTCGTGCATCTTGCTCTGCACGCTCATCGCATACAGCAGCACGATGACGATTCCGGCAAGGATCGGCAGCACCATCGGCCAGGCGATCCAGCCTATGACGCCGAGGAAGATGACAGCAAACGGCAAATCGACAAACGCGCTGACGGTGGCCGAGGTGATGAAGTCGCGCACCGTTTCGAAGGAGCGCAGGTTGGCCGCAAAGGAGCCGGCCGACACCGGCCGCTGCTCCATCTGCAGGCCGAGCACACGCTCCATGATGTAGGCCGACAGCTTGACATCGACGCGGTTGCTCGCCAGATCGATGAAGTAGCCGCGCATGGTGCGTAGCGCGAGATCGGCCATCAGCACAATGGACACGCCGATGGCGAGCATCCACAGGGTTTCGATCGCGTTATTGGGCACCACGCGGTCGTACACGTTCATCGTGAACA
>CBDULG010000467.1:0-2157 GCA_965367985.1 uncultured Rhodocyclaceae bacterium | reverse complement strand
GGAAGGCGACGCGCTGCATGTGTGGTGCTCGACCCAGCACCCCAGCGAAATGCAGAAGGTGGTGTGCGAGCTGCTGAACCTGCGCTCGCACCAGGTGGTGGTCGAGATGCGCCGCATGGGCGGCGGATTCGGCGGCAAGGAGTCGCAGTCGGCGCTGTTTTGCTGCGTTGCCGCGCTGGGCGCGCGCCTGCTCAATCGCCCGGTCAAGCTGCGTGTCGACCGTGATGACGACATGATGATCACCGGCAAACGCCATTGTTTCTACTACGAGTACGAAGTCGGTTTCGATGACGATGGCCGCATCGAGGCGGCGCGCATCGAAATGGTCTCTCGCGCCGGCTTCTCGGCCGACCTGTCGGCGCCAGTGGCCACCCGCGCGGTGTGCCACTTCGACAACGCCTACTATCTGAGCGATGTCGACATCAGCGCCTTCTGCGGCAAGACCAACACCCAATCGAATACCGCCTTCCGCGGTTTCGGCGGCCCGCAGGGCGCGATCGCGATTGAGTACCTGATCGACAACATCGCGCGCGAACTGGGTAAGGACCCGCTCGATGTGCGCAAGCTCAACTTCTACGGCAAGGGCGAACGCGACACCACGCCCTACGGCCAGAAGGTCGAGGACAACGTGATTCACGAGTTGGTCGGCGAACTCGAGCAGAGCAGCGACTACCGCAAGCGCCGCGAGGCCGCACGCGCTTTCAATGCCACAAGTCCAGTGCTCAGAAAGGGCATCGCCATCACGCCGGTCAAGTTCGGTATCTCGTTCAACGTGGTGCATTACAACCAGGCCGGCGCGCTGGTGCATGTATATGTCGACGGCTCGGTGATGGTCAGTCACGGCGGCACCGAGATGGGCCAGGGCCTGAACACCAAGGTGGCGCAGGTGGTGGCCGGCGAACTGGGCATCGGTCTCGACCAGGTGCGCGCCACCGCGGCCGATACCAGCAAGGTGCCCAACACCTCGGCCACTGCCGCATCGACGGGCGCCGATCTCAACGGCAAGGCCGCCGAAGACGCCGCCCGTCAGATCCGCCAGCGCCTCGCCGCCTTCGCCGCCCAGACTCACGGCGGCAACGCCGACGATGTGCGCTTCGCCGACGGCGTGGTGAGCGCCAACGGGGTCGATACCCCCTTTCCTGAATTGGTCGCCAAGGCGTATCAATCACGCGTCCAGCTTTGGTCGGACGGTTTCTACGTCACCCCGGGCATCAGTTGGGATCGCGAAACCATGACCGGGCGGCCCTTCTACTACTTCGCCTACGGCGCCGCGGTGTCCGAAGTCATCGTCGACACGCTCACCGGCGAATGGAAGTTGCTGCGCGCCGACCTGCTGCATGACGCCGGCAACTCGATCAACACCGCGATCGACATCGGCCAGGTGGAAGGTGCCTTCATTCAGGGCATGGGATGGCTGACCATGGAAGAGTTGCATTGGAACGCCGACGGCCGGCTCACCACGCATGCACCCTCGACCTACAAGATTCCCGGCGTGAGCGACTGCCCGGCACAGTTCAACACCCGCCTGTTCGCCAACAGCAATCACGAGGACACCATCTTGCGCTCCAAGGCCGTCGGCGAACCGCCGCTGCTGCTGCCCTTTTCGGTGTTCTTTGCGATCCGCGACGCCATTGCCAGTGTGGCCGACTACCGCGTCAGCCCGCCACTCGATGCGCCAGCCACGTCCGAAGAGATCCTCAAGGCGATCACCGCGTTGCAGGCACCGAGCGAAACACCGCAATCCGGCACGACCACCGAAACGGTGCTGGACGGCGTGAAATAGCGACCACTGACCGCGCCAACCCATAGCCAACGACAAACGCTGAAATCAGGGGAGAACGAGCATGGCTGGGCATACCGTTCCAGAAGCCTTGACCCACGCGCACAGCAAGGCGCACGCGACAGACGTCAATTACATGCCGCCTCTGATCGAGGCCGTGCCACTTGGCATACAGCATGTGCTCGCGATGTTCGTCGGCAACGTCACGCCGCCCCTGATCATCGCCAGTGCCATTCAGGCGCCGGACGAATTGAAGGTGTTCCTGATCCAGGCGGCGATGTTCGTCGCCGGTGTTGCGACGCTGGTGCAAACGCTCGGACTCGGTCCCATCGGTGCGAAGGTGCCCATCGTGATGGGCACCAGTTTTGGCTTCGTGC
>CBDULG010000466.1:0-2163 GCA_965367985.1 uncultured Rhodocyclaceae bacterium | reverse complement strand
GACTGAACCGCGCCGATTGCGTCTTGCAACCGTGTCGCTGGCCGGCTGCTTCGGCTGCCACATGTCTTTTCTCGACATCGACGACCACCTGTTCGAGCTGGCCGGCAAGGTGGAATTCGACCGCTCGCCGCTGACCGACATCAAGCGCTGCGGGCCGTGCGATATCGGCCTCGTCGAAGGCGGCGTATGCAACGCGGAGAATGTGCACGTGCTGCGCGAGTTTCGCGCCAATTGCAAAACCCTGGTGGCGCTCGGTGCCTGTGCGGTCAATGGCGGCCTGCCGGCGCAGCGCAACCACCTCGACATCGGCCACTGCCTCAACGCCGTCTACCGTTCGCGCCCCGGCATGGACAGCGGCGCCGTGCCCAACGACCCCGAACTTCCGCTGCCGCTCGACAAGGTGTATCCGGTGCACGAAGTCGTGCACATCGACTATTTCCTGCCCGGCTGCCCCCCGAGCGGCGAAGCGATCTGGTCCTTCGTTTCCGATCTGCTCGCCGGGCGCACGCCGCGCGTTCCATCGACCTTGCTGCAATTCGACTAGAGCCTGTCATGTCAAACGACCTCGAAACCGCCGCCAACCGCGAAAACCTGCGCCGTGTCGCCATCGACCCGGTGTCGCGCGTCGAAGGGCATGGCAAGGTCACGCTGCTGCTCGACGACGATGGCCATGTACATGAGGCGCGCCTGCACATCGTCGAGTTTCGCGGTTTCGAAGCCTTTATCGAAGGGCGGCCGTATTGGGAAGTGCCGGTGATGGTGCAGCGCCTGTGCGGCATCTGCCCGGTCAGCCATCAACTCGCCGCGGCCAAGGCGCTTGATGTGGTGGTCGGCGCCGTGCCGCTCACCGCCACCGCGGAAAAGATGCGCCGCCTCATGCACTATGGCCAGATCCTGCAATCGCACGCGCTGCACTTTTTCCATCTGTCTTCGCCCGACCTGCTGTTCGGCTTCGATTCGCCGGCCGGCAAACGCAACATCATTGGCGTCGCCGAGGCGCACCCGGAAGTCGCCCGCCAGGGCGTCGGCCTGCGCCGCTATGGCCAGCAGGTCATCGCCGCCACCGCCGGCAAGCGCATCCACGGCACCGGCGCGGTGCCCGGCGGCATCAATCGCCATCTGACCATCGAGGCACGGGACAGCCTCGCCGCCGAAGCCGACACCATGGTCGGCTGGGCGCAGGCGGCGGTGCATCTGGTGCGCCGCCTGCACGAAGCCGATCCGGCGCTGTACGACATCTTCGGCCGCGTCGATGCCTCGATCATGAGCATCGTGCGCGCCGACGGCGCGATGGACCTGTACGACGGCCATCTGCGCCTGCGCGCCGCCGACGGCAGCATCGTGCGCGACGGCGTGCCGGTGAGCGACTACATGGACTTCATCACCGAAGCGGTCAAGCCGTGGACCTATATGAAGTTCCCCTATGTGACCGCGCTCGGCCCGGAGGCTGGCTGGTACAAGGTCGGCCCGCTGGCGCGTGTGCAGAACTGCGACTTCATCCCCACACCGCTGGCCGAAGCCGAACGGCGGGCCTTCGTCGACTACAGCGGCGGTGCGCTGCAGCAGGCGCCGCTGGCCTTTCACTGGGCACGCATGATCGAGATGCTGCACGCCGCCGAGGTGATCCGCGACATGCTCGGCGACGACGATCTCACCCACGGCGAGCGCATGGCCGAAGGCCCCCGTCAGCCCGAAGGCGTCGGCGTGATCGAGGCGCCGCGCGGCACGCTGCTTCATCACTACGCGGTGGGCGACGACGACCTCATCGGCTGGTGCAACCTGATCGTCGCCACCACCCACAACAATCAGGCGATGAACACGGCAGTGCGCGAAGTGGCGCGCCGCTACCTCGACGGGCGCGAACTCACCGAGGGCCTGCTCAATCACATCGAGGTCGCCATTCGCGCCTACGACCCGTGTCTGTCATGCGCCACCCACGCGCTCGGTCAAATGCCACTCAAGCTCGAGCTGCGCGGTCGCGGCGGTGAGTTGATCGACGCGCTGCAGCGCGATCCGTGACACGTGAGAACGGGCGCTGTGATTGACGTGACGGAACGCAATGCGCGGTCGGCGCTCTAGGGCCGGGTTCATCGGGCCGCGGTCCGCCATGGCGGAATGGCAGGTTGAGTACCGCCCAGTGGTTCTGGATTCCGGCCTTCGCCG
>CBDULG010000465.1:0-2171 GCA_965367985.1 uncultured Rhodocyclaceae bacterium | reverse complement strand
TGGCGCTGCCGTTCGTGCCGGGGGTCGAAATTGGCCTGACCTTCATGATGATGCTGGGGCCCAAGGGCATTGTGGTGGTCTATGTTTGCACGCTGATCGCCCTGGCAATCGGATTTGGCCTGGGCAGGCTATTCCCGGTGCGTCAACTGGCCGCCTTTCTGCGATGGCTGCATTTGACGCGCGCCGAGGCGCTACTGAAAAAATTTGATGCGATTGCGCCGGAAGCGCGCCTCGCGTATCTGGTGCAGCACTCGTCTGCGCGCACTGCGCCAGCGCTGCTGCGCCATCGATACGCGTTGCTGGCCCTATTACTC
This sequence comes from uncultured Rhodocyclaceae bacterium, assembly GCA_965367985.1. Lineage (GTDB taxonomy): Bacteria > Pseudomonadota > Gammaproteobacteria > Burkholderiales > Rhodocyclaceae > Nitrogeniibacter. Next base: position 1,857 of record CBDULG010000465.1, on the reverse strand, counting down.
AATTTGCCCGGAAACGCCGTCATTGGGGGTGGCGGCGGCATCGCCGTGATCGCGGGGATGTGCCGCCTCTATCCGTTCCCAAACTATCTTGGGCTCATTGCGCTTGCGATTTTGCCGGGGCCGCTTTTGATCATGCTCTCGGACAGGTTGCACTGAGGCGATCGCGACGCGTATGGAGCCACCCTATGCGGCATTCGTGCAATTTCAGGTGGACCGTTTCGTCGACGGTGGCATGCAACCTGGAAACCGCAGTTGACCGCTTGTAGGTCTTGGGAAGTCATTGTGGACATTGACTATGCCGCCTTCTGCCGACTTCACCCATTGGGTGAGAGCGCTACACGCCCGATTGCACGACTGGCGGGTCGCCTGACGGCGTTGCTCGTCGTAGCAGGGGCCGCTCCTGCGTCCTTCTCGCGCCTTGTCAGACGACCCGCCAGCCGCACACTCGAACGCGTCCAACTGCAGTTTCCAGGATAATTTGTCGCAACGATTGAGAACGCAATGCGCAAACCAGCCCGCGCAGGGTAGAAAGGCGCAGCGCCTTCTGCCGAAAGTCGACCGTGTTCGACAGCGATGCGCTTTTTCGATCCGTCCTGTCAATGCCCGGCCCCCTCTTTCACAATCGCGCTTCCAGTATCAGATTGAACGGTGTCTCAAACGCGCGGCGAAAGCGGGTGAAGCCGGCTTTGCGGAATACCTCGGCGAGCCGCGCTTCGCCAGCCTGCGCCCCCAGCACCATCTGCCCGCCTTCGGAGATGGCATGCGCGCAGCACAGCGTAGTCGAGGCCGCGTAGTAGAGGCGTGCAACCGGCGAGACGTTGTCCTTCACATGATCGTTGGCGAAGGGTTCGACGAGCATTACCGTGCCATCCGGCGCCAGCGCCTGGGCGGCGTGCCGCGCCGCGGCCACGGGATCGCCCATGTCGTGCAGGCAGTCGAAGAAGCAGATCAGATCGAAGCCGCTGCCGCCGTAGTCTGTGGCGCGCGCAGTGTCGAATTCCACGCGCTCGGTCACGCCGGCTTCCTTGGCGTTGGCGCGTGCGGCGCTGATCGACGGCGCATGGACGTCGAAGCCGTGGAAGCGCGATTTCGGGAAGGCCTGCGCCATCAATACCGTCGAATGGCCGTAGCCGCAGCCGATGTCCGCGACCTTGATACCGGCCTTGAGTTTGTCGACCACGCCGTCGAGCGCCGGCAGCCATTCGGGCACCAGGCTGCCGCGATAGGCGTTGCGGTAGAAGGCCGCGACGCCGCAATACAAGCGGCCATTGTGGTCCGCCCAGGAAACGCCTTCGCCAGTGCGGAACGCCGCCACGGCTTTTTCCTCGTCAAACCACATCGAGGCCGGCACTTGCCACGCGTTGGGGATGAAGACCGGGCTGTCTTCGTCGGCCAGCACCGCCGCATGTTCGGGTGAAAGCTCGTAGGTGTCGCTGCCGTCATGAAAATCGACATAGCCGCCGGCCACCTGCGCGTTGAGCCATTCGCGCACATAGCGCTCGCTGCACTGCGCCCGGCCGGCGACCTCGCGGGCGCTCAACGGGCCGGCGCCCGCCATCGCCTGGTACAGCCCCAGTTTGTGGCCGAGGCTCACCATGACGCCGCCGTAGCCGGCCGACAGATCGCCGACTGCGCGGTTGATGAAGGCGTTGAGTTTGTCTTGATCGATTGCCAGATGGGTTCGCGTGTCCATGATGTTCTCCCGTGATGTTCGCTGCACAAGATCAGTCGCTGTAGGTAAATGATCGCTGTGGCGCGCCCCTGAGGGCAGAGCGGGATCGCGCCAAACCGGTTTATTCGTGCCAGCGGAATATCGCCTCACTGCGTCCGACACGCGCTTTCAGCGATTTCCCGGCA
>CBDULG010000464.1:0-2192 GCA_965367985.1 uncultured Rhodocyclaceae bacterium | reverse complement strand
CGCCGAGCGTAATCACGGCGCGCCACGCGGTGCCATGACCAAACGAAGCGAGCAAGGCTGCAATCATGCGTTATACGTTCCAGGTGAGAGGGCACGACGAGGCGCGTCGCGGCCGCGCCGGCGGCTCAGCTGTCGCCGCTGCCCGGGTCCATCTGCGATTGCAGGTAGTTGGGCAGCCCGACCTTGTCGACCAGTTCGAGCTGGGTTTCAAGGTAGTCGATATGTTCTTCAGTGTCTTCCAAAATGGATTCGAACAACTCGCGGGAGACGTAGTCCTTGGCCGTTTCGCACTGGCCGATGGCATCGACCAGATCGGCGCGCGCCGTGGTTTCGAGCTTGAGGTCGCCGTTGAGGCACTCGGGCACGTCCTCGCCGATGAGCAGCTTGCCGAGGTTCTGCAGGTTGGGCAGGCCTTCGAGCAGGAGGATGCGCTCGATCAGCTTGTCGGCATGTTCCATCTCCTCGATCGACTCGTCGTACTCATGCTTTCCGAGTCTGACCAGACCCCAGTTCTTGTACATGCGGGCATGCAGGAAGTACTGGTTGATCGCCGTCAGTTCGTGCGTGAGCTGGCGGTTGAGCAGTTTGATGATGTTCTTGTCGCCTTTCATGCAGCAGCCTCCTGGGACAGGGTGGAACCCGTGCGCGGGTTGGCGGTGCCGTTGCCGATCGCCGCGTCAAGGCAGCACTTCGCCGCGCACGCGCAGCGGCTGCAATCCGCGGTGACGCCGAGGCACTGGCGCAGGTCGCGCAGGCGGCGGGCGCCCTGTGCAGCGGCATTCTCGATGTCGCGCTCGGTGACAGCGTTACAAACGCACACGTACATGAATTCTAGTCCCGGTAGGTCGGTGTGACTACTTGGTGAGGATGAGCTTGCCGGCGCGTGTTTCCTGCAGCCGGTAGTGGACGCCGTGATGGGCAATGGTCACCACGTTCTGACCGCGCAGCAGTGTCTCGCTGGCGATGAGTGTTTCCTGCGGCGCCGGCGCGGTCCCTTGCGCCTCGTCTTCGTGCGGCCGGGGTGGAGCGGGTCTGTGCATGGGTGTTTTTTGGCAATACAAATAAGAACGATTCGCATTTAACCAACAGCGGAATACGAAGTCAAGCGCGCGTGTTTTTCGCGTTCTGCACGAGGTGCGTGTCGCCCGCGTCACGGCGGATCCTCGCGGCAGTGCGCTGCGCCGGCGACGGGCTCGTGCGGCGGTTCTGATTCGGGTGTTTGACACGGTCGTGCGGCGGTATAGTCGTGCCAGTGGAATCAATGGAGATCGAAATGGATTTCGTCATTACGCCGCCGGCGCAGGTGGTGCTTCCGGTGGCCGGCCAGTGGGCGAGTTTCCCGGTGCGCCGCATCTACTGTATTGGCCGCAACTACGCAGCGCATGCCCGCGAGATGGGTGGTGCGCCTGAGCGTGAGGCGCCATTCTTTTTTTGCAAACCCACCGACGCGGTGTTTCGCGCGGGCGGCGACACGCCGGTCGACTGGCCGTATCCGCCGATGAGTGACGACGTGCACCACGAAATCGAGCTGGTAGCCGCCATTGGCCGTGGCGGGCGTGACATTGCGGCGGGCGAGGCGCTCGATCACGTGTGGGGATACGGCGTCGGGCTGGACATGACGCGCCGCGACTTGCAGGCGCAGATGAAGGCGCAGGGACGCAGTTGGGAGATCGGCAAGGCCTTCGACCACGGCGCGCCCATGTCGGCGCTGCGCCGCGTCGAAGACGTCGGCCACCCCGATCACGGTTCGATCTGGCTCGACGTGAACGGCGTGCGGCGGCAAAGCGGCGATCTTTCCGACATGAGCTGGTCGGTGGGCGAGGCGATCGCCGAACTGTCACGCTACTTTTCACTCGCGCCGGGCGACTTGCTGATGACCGGCACGCCGGCCGGGGTCGGTCCGGTGACGCGTGGTGACGTGCTCAGCGGCGGTGTCGAGGGTGTCGGGAGTCTGTCGATTCGCGTCGTGTAGGGCGCGCGTTAAGCCTTGGCGAGACGCCTGATGCTGCCCGCGGCGGCGATTTCCCCTTTGCCGGCGAAGGCCTCGACGTTTTCCTCGATGGTGTCCGGGTCGTAGAGGTAATTCACCATCAGCCCGAAGGATTGCGTCATCCCGCGCGGCGCGGTGTCGGCCAGCCAGTTGAGCCGCTCGATGCGCGCGCCGTTGCCCAGGTGAAAACGCGCCACCGGAT
>CBDULG010000463.1:0-2233 GCA_965367985.1 uncultured Rhodocyclaceae bacterium | reverse complement strand
GAGAGCGCGCTGTCGCGCCTCGCTGCTCAACTGCCCGCGGTGCGCGTACAGGTGCTCGACGCCACCGACGGCACGGCGCTGGGCGCGCAACTCGACGGCCAGTACGCGCTCATCAATGCCTGCCCCTTCGACATGAGCGAGCCGCTTGCGCACGCGGCCGTTGCGGCGTCGGCGCACTATTTCGATCTCACCGAAGATGTCGCCAGCGCGCATGCCATCCGCTCACTCGCCGACGGCGCCGGCACCGCGCTGGTGCCGCAATGCGGGCTGGCGCCGGGTTTCATTTCCGTAGCCGCCTTCGAACTGACGCGCGGTTTCGACACCTTGCACGATGTGCACATGCGCGTCGGCGCGCTGCCCAAGTTCCCCTCCAACGGGCTCAAATACAACCTTACCTGGAGCACCGACGGACTCATCAACGAATACCTCAATCCCTGCGAGGCGATCGTCGAGGGGGTGCGCAAGACGGTGCCGCCGCTGGCTGAGCTGGAACATTTTTCCTTCGACGGCGACGACTACGAAGCCTTCAACACCTCGGGCGGGTTGGGCACGCTGTGCGACACGCTCGACGGCCGGGTGCGCAATCTGAACTACCGCACCGTGCGCTACCCCGGTCATCGCGACGTGATGAAGCTGCTGCTCAACGACCTGCGACTCGGCCAGCGGCGCGCGCTGCTCAAGGAGATTCTCGAATCGGCGATTCCGGTGACCATGCAGGACGTGGTGCTGGTATTCGTCAATGTGAGCGGCATGCGCGAAGGGCGGCTGATGCAGGAAACGTTTGCGCGCAAGATCTACAGCCGCAGCATCCACGGCCGATTGCGCAGCGCAATCCAGATCACCACCGCGAGCAGCGTGTGCGCGGCGCTCGATCTGATCGTTGCCGGCAAGCTCCCGCAGCGCGGTTTCGTGCGTCAGGAAGATATCGGCTTCGATGATTTTATCGGTAACCGATTTGGCCGACACTATGTCGTCGATGGCTTAGAGCCGCACACCGCGGGCGCGGGCGGCGTGGGGCCGATCACCTGATGGGCAAGGAGGCAAGCATGACTGTGACCGAAATCTTCACCGAACTCGGCCTCGACGCCGGCATCCTCGGCTCCGGCGATTGGCGGGTGGCTTCGCCCATCGACGGCACCACACTGGCCACGCTGGCGCTCGACGTGCCCGACGAAATCGACGCGCGCATCGCCCGCAGCGTCGAGGCCTTTGCTGCCTGGCGGCAGGTGCCCGCGCCGCGCCGCGGAGAGCTGGTGCGCCGCTTCGGCCAGGTGCTGCGCGAGCACAAGGCGGCGCTGGGTGCGCTGGTGACACTCGAATGCGGAAAGATCACGTCCGAGGGCGAGGGCGAGGTGCAGGAGATGATCGACATCTGCGACTTCGCCGTCGGCCTCTCGCGCCAGCTGTATGGACGCACCATCGCCTCCGAGCGGCCGGGCCACGCGCTGCGCGAAAGCTGGCACCCGCTGGGCCCGACGGGGGTCATCTCGGCCTTCAATTTCCCGGTTGCGGTGTGGTCGTGGAACGCCGCGCTGGCGCTGGTGTGCGGTAATTCGCTGCTCTGGAAACCCTCGGAAAAAACGCCGCTGTGCGCGCTCGCCTGCCAGCATCTGCTGACGCGCGCCATGAACGGCATGGACGAGGTGCCACACGGCTTGTCTGCGGTGTTGCTCGGCGGTCGCGAAATCGGCGAGCGGCTCGCCGACGACCCGCGCGTGCCGCTGATCAGCGCTACCGGCAGTTGCGCCATGGGGCGCGCGGTCGGCCCGCGCGTCGCGCAGCGCTTCGGCCGCAGCATTCTCGAACTGGGCGGCAACAACGCGATCATCGTCGCGCCCAGCGCCGATCTCGATCTGGCCGTGCGCGCCATTGTGTTCGGCGCGGTTGGCACCGCCGGTCAGCGCTGCACCAGCACGCGGCGCGTGTTCGCTCATGCCGACATCCACAGCAAATTGCTCGACCGCCTCAAATCGGCCTATGAGAACCTGCCCGTGGGCGACCCGCGCGAGTCGGGCACGCTGGTCGGTCCGCTCATCGACGCACGCGCCTTCACGCAAATGGAAACCGCCTTGCAGGTGGCGCGTGAGCAGGGCGCGACCGTGACCGGGGGCGGTCGCGTGCTCGCCGACAAGCATCCGCACGCCTGGTATGCGCAGCCCGCGCTGGTCGAAGGCAGTGCCGCGCTCGATAATGTGTTCGAAGAAACCTTCGCGCCGATTCTTTACGTCTTCGA
>CBDULG010000462.1:0-2254 GCA_965367985.1 uncultured Rhodocyclaceae bacterium | reverse complement strand
TACGAGTGCTCGCGCAAGCCGCAGTTCTATCCTTCCGTTTTTTCCCTGCTGCCGCCGCAACTGGCCGCGCGCGATGTGCAGACCGTCGGGCGCCTCGACCAGGAAACGACCGGCCTGTTGCTGCTGTCGGACGATGGTCAATTCATCCATGCCTGGAGTTCGGGCAAGCGGCGCATTCCGAAACGCTACCGGGTGACGCTCAAGCATGCCCACACGCCGGCGCTGATCGACGCGTTGCTGAACGGCGTGCAATTGCACGACGAAGCCGCGCCGATCGCCGCCGCGGCGTGCGAACCGATCGACGCGCTGCAGTTGTGGCTGACCATCACCGAGGGAAAATATCATCAGGTCAAACGCATGATCGGTGCCGCCGGCAATCGGGTCGACGCGCTGCATCGCGAAAGCATTGGTGGTCTGGATCTGCCCGCGCATTTCGAACCGGGCGATTGGGGCTGGCTGGAAGCGACGCATCTGGACGCGCTTTCCCGCTTCGAATCCGCGACCGACTGAACACGCCGCGACACACTGCCGCGCAGTTCGGTGACTCCTGTGGGTGAATTGGCCGGGGAGCGATGGCGCGAGGCGCATTTCGCGTCATTCGACGATTCGGAGCCGTCAGGCGTCAAGTGTGCTCAAGGACGCGCGGTGATACCGGTGAAAGCGCGTGCTTCAGGTTGTTTACTGTTTTTATATCTTTAAAACAACAACAATAACTATGCTCGGCCAGTTCACGTGGATAAGCGCAAAAAATTATTTATTTTCATATGCTTACATCGATGATAAATCTGGGTACAAGGCGTGGGCCGGGGTGTGGAGAGATTGTCGATCGTTTTTTCAAATTGGCTGGATGGGCGGTTTATCCACAATTGCTCCCGCACTTTCGGGCGCACTTGCTAACAGCCGGTTGATGCGCAACAGGTCGCGATGAAGCGCTGGGATATCTTCTGTCGGGTTGTGGATAACTTTGGGGATATTGGCGTGTGCTGGCGTCTCGCCCGCCAGCTGACGCGCGAATATGGCGTCGAGGTTTGTCTCTGGGTGGACGACTGGAAGGCACTCTGCCATCTGCTCCCGGATTGTCCGCGCCGCGCCGCGGCGGTTCGCGTTCATGGCGTCAAACTGATCCCCTGGGCGGCGATCGATGAACTGAGGCGCGCGGCCGACGTGGTCATCGAGGCGTTTGCATGCACGCTGCCGCCGACCTATGTTGCCGCCTTGACGACGATGTCGCCGCGGCCGGTATGGATTTGCCTGGAGTATCTGAGCGCCGAGGAGTGGGTCGAGGGCTGTCATCGCCTGCCCTCTCCCGATCCGGCCAGCGGATGCCCGCGGCTGACGTATTTTCCCGGTTTTACGCCGCGCACCGGCGGACTCATCCGCGAAGCCGAATTGTTTGCACGGCGCGATCTCGCGCAGGCACGGGGTGGCCGTACACGCTGGATGGCTCGCCATACGGTCGTGCACATGCCGGACGACGCGCGCTGGGTGTCACTGTTCGCCTATGCGAACCCGGCGCTGAATGCCTTGCTGGGCGTGTGGCAGGCGGGTCCGGTGCCGACCCTGTTGTGGGTGCCGGAAGGTGCGGCGCTGAATCAGGTGGCGGCATGGCTCGGTGTTGCGCCAGCGCGCGCGGGCGCGTACTTCGAACGCGGTGCGCTGCAGGAGCGCGCGCTGCCCTTCCTGCCGATGGACGACTACGACACTTTGCTGGCGCTGTGCGATGTTAATTTCGTGCGCGGTGAGGATTCCTTCGTGCGAGCGCAGTGGGCTGCGCGTCCGCTGGTGTGGCAGATCTATCCGCAGGAAGAGTACGCTCACCGCGCCAAACTCGAGGCTTTCCTCGCGTGCTACACCAGCGGCCTCGCACCGGCGCCGCGCGCTGCGTTGCACGCACTGTGGCTGGCGTGGAATGGCTGGGGGGATGTCGCCACCGCATGGCGCTTGACTGAAGAATGGATTTTAGCGATCGACAAGCACGCACGACGCTGGTGTGATGGGCTCGCGAAGCAGGACGACCTTGCCAAACAACTGGTGGATTGTGTCGAGGCCGCGTTAAAATAAACGGTTATCAACGACTCGCATTAATGGCGCCGCGGGCGCCGTGCGACCGAAATTCAGGGTATCAGATGAAAACAGCTCAGGAACTGCGCTCCGGCAACGTCATCATGGTGGGCGACGAGGCGCTCGTCGTGCAGCGCACCGAATACAACAAGTCCGGCCGCAACGCCGCGGTGGTCAAGATGAAGCTCAAGAA
>CBDULG010000461.1:0-2264 GCA_965367985.1 uncultured Rhodocyclaceae bacterium | reverse complement strand
CATGCGCCGAAGCAGTGCGCAAGATGGTTTCGCCCGGCGGCGGTTTCACCCTAAGATGAGCGTCTCGTTCCACCGCACGGCGCACCGCCCGCGGCGCCGGCACGACACGCAAGGAGTCCGTATGTCCAAGCACCATGCCACCATCGATTGGCAGCGCAGCGCACACGCCACCGAGGCCGACACCTTCTCGCGCAGGCACCAGGCAACGGTCAACGGCGGTCAGACCATCGACATGTCGGCCGCTGCCGAGTACAAGGGTGACGCTGACGCTGCCGACCCGGAACAATTGTTGCTCACTTCGCTGGCCAGTTGCCACATGCTCACCTTCCTGGCCATCGCCGACCTCAAGGGCTACCACGTCGAGCGCTACCACGACACACCGGTGGCCTACCTCGAGAAGAACATCGACGGACGCATGGCCGTTACCCGGATCGAACTGTCGCCGCAAATTCGCTTCGGCGGCGATGCGCCGCCGCCCGACGACGAGATGCTCGAGCGGCTGCATGACAGCGCGCACCGCAGTTGCTTCATCGCCAACTCGATCACCACCCGGGTGACCATTAAGGCCGTCAGCACGGCGGACTGACGGGCGGTGGCTTCTTCCGGCGGCCGGGATGCGGGCGCGGAGCGGCCCGGCGGGAGTGATTTTGCGCCATGCGACGGATCGTGCCGCTACTCCGCCTGACCTTCGCCGGTCTGCTCCTGTTCGCTGGGGTCGCCATGTTCCAGAACCATTTGCTCTACTTCCCGGACAAGGCGCCGCTGCAGGCGATGCTGTCCGGAGATCTGCGCGCCTGGCCTTCAGCGGAGGCGTTTCGCGGCCTCGTGGCGGAGCCGCCGGGCACGGCGCACGGCACGGCCATCGTCTTTCACGGCAATGCCGGCCATGCCGGCCACCGCGCGTATTACGCCACGGCACTCACACAGCGCGGTTTACGCGTGATTCTCGCCGAATATCCCGGTTACGGGCCGCGCGGCGGCACGCTCGGCGAAGCGAGCCTGGTCGCCGATGCGGAGGATACGATCGCGCTTGCGCATCGCCTGCATGGCACGCCCCTGCTGGTGATCGGCGAATCGCTCGGTGCCGGCGTGGTCGCCGCAGCGAGCGTCGGCCAGCGCGACATCATTGCCGCGCTGATGCTCATCACGCCCTGGGATCGCCTTGAAAACCTCGCCAAGTTCCACTACCCCTGGCTGCCGGTCAGCTGGTTGCTGCGCGACCGCTACGACAGCGTTTCGCACCTTGCATCTTTCGCCGGTCCGGTTCTGGTGGTGGTCGCCGAGCACGACAACATCGTTCCCGCGCGCTTTGGCAGCGCACTCCACGACACGCTGTCCGCCCCGAAGCGCCTCACGGTCGTGAGGGAAGCGGCGCACAACGACTGGACGACGTACGTCGATCAGGCGTGGTGGCGTGAGGCGATGGATTTTCTGCTGCACGCGCCGCGCTGACGCACCGTGCGCCAGCGAGCGGCAATCATGCCGTGAGCCTGGAAACGATGCGCTTCGCTGTAATCGCAGCGCTCACGGAAGTGCGATCGTCCATTCGGCGTGCGGCGTGCGATTCGTCGTGGTCAGGTAGTTTTTTGGATGCGTCGTCAGATACTGGCCGGTAAATCTTTCGTTCTGGATATAGACCTTGTCGCCCGAGTAGATGGGCTCGCCCGGCTTGCCAGTGACCTTCTCGATGATCCAGCGGGTCTTGGCACCGTAGTAGTCCCAGTAGTACAACTCCGCCTTGTCGCCGAACGCCCCCAGATACGTTTTGCCGGCCCATTCGCCGCGCCACTTTTCGGTGGTTCGGATTCTCACCGCGCTGCCGCCCACCAGCGCTTCATCGCCCGCCTCGAGCACCATCACCTGAGCGGCCCCACCCAGGCGGGCGTAGTAATAGCCTTCGCCGGATCGTGCATTGACGACATAGCGATTGTCGGCGCTGCGCAGCGTGATGGACGAATTCTTCTTGATCACCGGCCGCACGCTGAGGGCCATCTTGAGTACGGGCTGGACATCTTCGGCGGTGGGCCGGAAATACCCGAAACTTGCCCCCGCAACCATCATCGCCAGCGCCACGCCGCCAGCCAGCACCAGCCGGCGCCGATTGTTGCGCGGCACACCGGTACGCGCTTCGGCGGCGACCGGGCGCAGCGGCGGCGGTGCAATGTCGATCGGCATCGCCGGCGTTGCCACGGCTTCGTCGCTGACGGCCACGGTTTCGTCGCCAACGGCCACGGCTTCGTCGCTGACGGCCACGGTTTCGTCGC
>CBDULG010000460.1:0-2275 GCA_965367985.1 uncultured Rhodocyclaceae bacterium | reverse complement strand
AGTCTGTTCGGCAATCGCACCGCGTCGGCCTCGGACGGATCGGGGACAAAGGTAAAACGAACGCCATCGCTGACCCGCTCGGGCAAGCCGCTGACATGCCCATTCAGAGTCACCGTCTGACCCTCGTACGTCGGCGCGAGAAAATCAGCCAATCGCCACTGAGCGCGAATCGTCGTATAGCCCGCGCCCACCGCGAAGCCGACCGCCAACAAGACCAATGCGCCAAATATGCCGCGCTGCGCGCCCTGCCAGCGACGTGCGATTACGCTCAAGCCGAGCATCGCTGCGAGCGCGGCGAGCGGCGGCAGCGCTGGACCGAGTTGAACGAAGAGGATGCCGAGCAACAACCCGGCAATTGACATTTGCATAAGTGCGGCACTTTACCGGTGCCGTCACGCGCGCGCTCGACACTTTGCCGCACCGCCGCCGCATCGTTCGCGCCGGCAAGCGATAAAATGGCCCGCACCAATGCGCAAATTTCTCAAACGCAAACTTCCCGACCAGCAAAGCATCAGCAAGAACCGCTGGCTGCGGCCCTTGCGCAGCACCTTGCTGCACCCGTCGCTGTGGCACCTCAACCGTCAGTCGGCCGCCGGCGCGGTGGCTGTGGGGCTGTTCTGCGGACTGATTCCGGGGCCGTTCCAGATGCTTGGCGCGGCGCTCGGCTGCGTGGTGTTCCGGGTCAATCTTCCGCTCGCGCTGCTGACCACGCTGTACACCAACCCGTTCACGTTCGTGCCGCTGTATGTGGTCGCGTTCACCATCGGCGAGTGGCTGATCGGCAAAGGCGCCACCTTCACGCCGCCGCCCGAGTTCGTCGATGTGTCGCTGCTGCAGTGGCTGAACGAGCTTACCGGATGGATGATCGGCCTCGGCGAACCCCTGGCGCTTGGCCTGCTCATTCTCTCGAGCACCCTCGCGGTTACCGGGTACGTGGTAGTGCGTGGGCTGTGGCGGCTGCATCTGGTGCGTGCCTGGGAAGCACGCAAGCGCAAGCGAAATTCGGTCCCGAAGTAGCGCAAACGGCGGCGCCTGCCCCTTCGCTATGCCGGCGCGGTCAACTCCACCTTTTCGTCGCCGACGAGCACGCCATCGACCAGCGTTTGCGCGCGCCCAACGCGCCGCGCCAGCGCGACGTCGTGCGTGACGATGACGAAACTGGTGGCGTGCGCGGCATTGAGTTCGAGCATCAGGTCGAACACCGCGTCAGCCGTTTTGCTGTCCAGATTGCCGGTCGGCTCGTCGGCCAGCACGCAGGCCGGTTCGGTGACCAGCGCGCGGGCAATCGCCGCCCGCTGGCGCTCGCCGCCCGACAATTCGCCTGGGGTGTGGTCGAGACGGTGGCCGAGTCCGACACGTTCGAGCGTGGTCGCTGCGCGCGCATCCGCGTCCGCTTTTTCCATGCGCCGGATGTACAAGGGCATGGCGACGTTTTCGAGCGCAGTGAATTCGGGCAGCAGATGGTGAAACTGGTAAACAAAGCCGAGTTGCTCGTTGCGCAGGCGCCCGCGCGCGGCCTCCGACAGGCGCGTGAAGTCCTTTCCGCCCAGCGTGACGCGGCCGGCGCTCGGCGTGTCGAGTCCGCCGAGCAGATGCAGCAAGGTGCTCTTGCCCGAACCCGAGGCGCCGACGATCGCCAGGCGGTCGCCCGCCATCACTTGCAGATCGACGCCGCGCAAGACCTCGACGGCGTCGGCACCTTCGCGGAAGCGCTTGACCAGCCCTTCGCAGCTCAGCACGGTATCTGCCATTTCACTCATAGCGCAGCGCCTCCGCCGGGTTGATGCGCGAGGCACGCCAGCTCGGATAGAGCGTAGCGACCAGGGTGAGCACGAAGGAGACGGAAACGATGGTGGTCACGTCGGCGGGCAACACCTTCGAGGGCATCTCGTTGATGTAATAGATTTCCTTGTTCCACAAGGTGGTGCCGAGCACGGTTTCGAGCGCCGGAATGACGACGTCGAGATGGGTCGCCAACAGGACGCCGCCAATCACCCCCGCGACCAGACCGACCAGGCCGATGATCGCGCCCTGCAGCACGAACACCGCCATCACCGAGCCGGGACTCGCACCGAGGGTGCGCAAAATGGCGATGTCGGCATACTTTTCCTGCACCGCCATGACCAGCGTTGACACGATGTTGAACGCGGCCACGGCGACGATCAGGAAAAGGATGATCGCCATCATCTTTTTCTCGAGTGCCACGGCGCGAAAGAAATTGGCGTGACTGCTCGTCCAGGCGGTCAGCATCATCGAGTCGTCGAACTGTCCAGCC
>CBDULG010000459.1:0-2277 GCA_965367985.1 uncultured Rhodocyclaceae bacterium | reverse complement strand
AACACCCCTGCCGCTCGTCGGGCGATTGAGTGTGCCATCGACGCGAATCGCATCAACGCTTATGCAATTCGCGGCCGAGAAAGTACGACCCTGGCGCCCAATGAGACTTTGCCGTTATGGCCAGTAACGCTACGCCTGAGGTCACATCATGAAAGTTTTCGAGAAGTCGTTTACCCAGCAAGAGCCGATTCCCGAAGAAGGCATCGCGGCCGCCGTCGCGGTGATGCGCACGGGCCGGCTGCATCGCTACAACACGCTGCCGGGCGAAAAGGGCGAGACGGCCCTGCTGGAGGTCGAACTGGCCGCCTACCTCGGCGTACCGTATTGCCTGGCGTGCTGTTCAGGCGGCTATGCGATTCACATTGCCATGCGGGCCGGCGGCCTTAAGCCGGGCGACAAGGTTCTTTGCAACGCCTTTACCCTCGCCCCCGTGCCGGGTGCGATTCACGCCGCCGGCGGCGTTCCGGTACTGGTGGATGTGGACGATGCGTATTGCATCGATCTGGACGACCTCGAAACTAAAGCGGCGTCATCGGGCGCGCGATTCCTCTTGCTCTCCCACATGCGCGGCCATATCGCCGACATGGACCGCATCATGGCGATCTGCGAAAAGCACGGCATCTTCCTCATCGAGGATTGCGCCCACACCATGGGCGCGAGCTGGAAGGGCCGCAAGAGCGGCACCTTCGGCGATGCAGCCTGTTTCAGCGCGCAAACCTACAAGCATGTCAATTCCGGCGAGGGCGGGTTTCTCACCACGCGTCATGCGGAGGTGATGGCGCGCGCCGTGATCCACTCGGGCTCCTACATGCTGTACGACCAGCATGTCGCCGCACCGCCGAAGGAAACCTACGCGCAGATTCGCTACGAGACGCCCAACTATAGCGGCCGCATGGACAACCTGCGCGCCGCCATCCTGCGCCCGCAAATTGCGCAGCTCGACACGCAGTGCGAACGCTGGAACAGCCGTTACCACGCCGTCGAGCAGCGGTTGCGGGAATGCCCCGGCATTCACCTTCCCGAGCGTCCGGCGGAGGAGACGTTCGTCGGCAGTTCGATCCAGTTCTCGCTGCCCCGTTTTTCGCGCGCACAGGTAGCGGACGTGGTCGGGCGCTGCGCGGCGCGCGGTGTGGTGGTGAAGTGGTTCGGCGACGACGAGCCCAGCGGCTACACCAGCCGTTACGACAGCTGGCGCTACATCGAGGAGATGCCGCGCCTCGAGCGCACCGAGCGCATCCTCGCCACATTGCTCGACATGCGCATCCCACTGACATTCGACGAGAGCGACTGCGAACTGATCGCCGAAATCATCTGCGAAGTCGTCACGGAGTGCGCCCAATGACGGGCAGCAAGATCGTCGGCATCATCGGTGGCATGGGGCCGGAGGCCACCGTTGACTTGATGCAGCGGGTCATCGAAGGCACCCCGGCGCAGGACGACGCCGACCATATCCGCATGCTGGTCGACAACAACCCCAAAATTCCCTCGCGCATCAAGGCGCTGATCGAAGGCACGGGCGAGAGTCCCGCGCCGTGCATGGTCGACATGGCGCTCGGCCTCGAACGGCAGGGCGCGGACTTCCTCGTCATTCCCTGCAATACCGCGCATCACTACTACCCCGACGTTGCCGCCGCCGTAAAGATTCCCGTCGTCAACATGGTCGAACTGACCTGCCACAGCGCCAAGCTGGCTCAGCCCGGTCTCAAAAAGGCCGGCCTGGTGGCATCGGACGCACTGCAACTTATCCGGCTGTACGAACCGTGGTTCGAGCGCGAGGCAGTCGAGATACTCTATCCGCAGGCGGATCACCAGCGAGCGGTCATGGAACTGATCCGCGCCGTGAAGGCAAAGCGCCAAACTGCGGCGCAGCTCGACGCCTACCAGCGCGCTGCTGCCGATCTGGCGGCCCAGGGCGCCGAATGTCTGGTCATTGCCTGCACCGAGCTCTCGGTGATCGGCAAGCTGCTGGAAACGCCGCTGCCGGTGTATGACGCCTCCGACGTACTCGCCAGACACATCGTTCAACTGGCACAGGAGGGCAATCTGGCGACGACCTGATGGTGCGCAATGCAAATAGTTGCGCCTTATCGGCAAAACAAGCTACGGTAAGTGGCAGTAACCATAAGCAACGAACGGAGGTAATACCCATGATGTACAACAACAAGATCATCAAGTCGATCGCGCTTGCGGCCGGCCTGCTGCTGTCGGCCAGCGGTTTCGCTGCCACCGAATGGAAAATGGCGGTGGGTGACGGCTCCGGCAGTGCGCAGGAGGCGA
>CBDULG010000458.1:0-2286 GCA_965367985.1 uncultured Rhodocyclaceae bacterium | reverse complement strand
CGTGCGAAGCCGCCCACCCAGTAAGTGTCGAAACGCTTCGACAGCGCGGCCACGAACTGGCTGCCGCCGTAGCCGCCACGGCTCGCGTAGGCCGGACGCGTCGGCGTCGCATCGGCCGATGCGACATCGTAGTAAAACGCATTGTTGCGCCGGTCGGTAAAGATTGGCCCGGCCTGCAGGCCAAAATTCCAGCCAGCATGTCCAAAGGGATTGCGCAGGTCGAGATTGAGGCGCGGGCTGAACACGATACCGACGTCGCGCGGCGATCCGCTTACGGTGACCGCCCAGCGTAGTGGCAGGCGCAGATC
Source organism: uncultured Rhodocyclaceae bacterium (assembly GCA_965367985.1). GTDB lineage: Bacteria > Pseudomonadota > Gammaproteobacteria > Burkholderiales > Rhodocyclaceae > Nitrogeniibacter. The sequence continues at coordinate 1,978 of CBDULG010000458.1, read as the reverse complement.
GAGTGTGCGATCGCGGTCGGCGCTGCGCCACAGCGTGAGATCCAGCGTGGGGCCGATCTCCACCGTGGGCTCGAGATCGTCCATGCCCTCACGCGCGGTGCTGCCGTCGCTGTCCACCGGCACGGATGCAGACAGGCTGAGATTGAGTTCGATACGATCGCTGTCAAAAAACCGGCCGCGAACACCTTCGCGATCGGCGCGCAAGAACTCGCCGCGATAAATCACGTACGGCACCGGCAACAGCCATGTGCGCTGATGATCCGAGCCGCGATAGTCGGGAAAGCTGACCACGCCAGCGCCTAGGCCGAGTTCCCACAGCGGCTTCTCCCCAGCTGCCGCCGCCAGGCCGCTCAGCGCCAGGCTGGCGGTGAGTATGCATCGGGAAATTTTCATGCGTCGCCCGCTTCCCGACCGCTCGCTTCGATCGCCCGGATGTTGCGCCGGCGGCGCATCCACGCGTCAATCGTCCGTCGCGGGCGGCTCAGCGCATGGAGGTAGTAGATCGCCTTGAAGATCTTCAGCGCGAGCTCGACGGTTCGCTTTTCCATGCCGATCGCGCGCACTTCGTCAGCGACCCCCAACGTCTCGAAGAGCGGCAGATTGGCCGGCAGCAGCGATTCACCGAGGTGGAAGCGCGGGTAACGCGATTTCTCCAGCAGCGTGACCCGATGCCCCTTTTGCGCCAGCAGCGTTGCGGCGGTCGAGCCCGCCGGACCACCACCGATCACCAGCACGTCGCAGTCAATTACGGCCGGTGTTGTGATGCCGGTCATTTCCTTGTCGTTCCAGATTCCGTGACTTTGGTGCGTTTTTTGCGTCCAACAGGATAACCGCAATGCACTCGATCTGGCGAAGAAGCGCGTGTAAGCGCAGGTGTTTGAAAATCGCGACTTTCCCGGCAACGTCTTGATTCGCCGGCGCTATTAGCACGACGCCCCTGTCGTGCTGCGCTCTAGGCGGGATGTTCGATCAGCCCCTTGGCTGGCGGCATTGTTATGGTCACCGTCGCATCCGGCAGGGGAGTCTGTTCTGGCTACCGGCCTTCGCCGGTACGACGGCAATTGAGTCCCCACCGCTTTGCGCGACCCCGAACGCTTGCCATTCCAGCGCAGGCCGAAATCCATGACCGACGCAGCTGGAAACCCTTCCGACGCGCTTAGTCCGCCTCGGCACCATCCGCCTTCACAGCCAGCATGATCTTGCCAATGTGTTTGCTGCTCTCCATCAGCGCATGCGCGTCGCGCACCTTGTCGAGCGGGAATATCGCGTGAATGACCGGCAGGCATTTACCCTGTGCAAGCAGGGGCCACACTTTCTCCTGCAAACGGCGTGCGATCTCTGCTTTCTGTTCATCGGAACGCGCTCGCAACGTAGAACCGGTCAAGGTCAGTCGGCGGACCATCAGCGGCGCGGCGTCAAACTCGAAGCGGCTGCCTTCGAGAAAGGCGATCTGCACCAGACAACCGTCGAGCGCCAGGCACTTGAGATTACGCTTAACGTAGGTCGCGCCGACCATGTCGAGGATGACATCCACGCCGCGCCCGCCGGTTTCCTGCTTGATGACCTCGACGAAATCCTCGCTGTGATAATCGATCGCCCGCTGCGCCCCGGCGCGGGTGCAGGCCTGCAGTTTTTCGTCGTTGCCGGCGGTTGTGTACACGGTCGCGCCGAAGGCATGTGCGAGTTGAATCGCCGTGAGGCCAATACCGCTCGAACCCCCGTGGACGAGGAACGACATGCCCGCCGCCAGATGCGCGCGGTCGAACACGTTCGCCCACACGGTGAAATAGGTTTCCGGCAAAGCGGCCGCCTGCAGCATGCTCAAGCCTGTGGGAACCGGCAGGCAATGGCGCGCATCCGCGACGCAGAAATCGGCGTAACCGCCGCCGGGCGTCAGCGCGCAGACACGGTCACCCGGCTCCCACGCCGTCACCCCCTTGCCCACCGCGGCAATCGTGCCGGACACCTCCAGCCCGAG
>CBDULG010000457.1:0-2294 GCA_965367985.1 uncultured Rhodocyclaceae bacterium | reverse complement strand
TGCGCTTGTTCCGCGCGACGTTCTGAAGCGGACGGCGCGTATCGAAGCTCTCCGGGTGACGGATCGCATCAACACCGGTTCGCGTCAGGAAATCCGGCAGTTCACGATGTAGCGCGTGCCAGAATTCGGGCGACCGATGGAAAGCGAATCACGTCATGAAAGCCAAAGAACCTACTGGGTGCTGGCTGGCGAGTCCGTTCCATTTGCGCGCTGGTGAGACGTCCCGTACCAAGACGCGAGCTTTCGCCCGCGAGATTCGTGCACCCAGCGTTTCAGCAGACCGAGCGCTTGGAAGCGGCGTCGAGTTCGCCCGACGCTATCTCGAGTGCCTCGCAGCAATCGGCGTCGATCTTTGCGCTCAACAGCCCGTCGGCGCGCGTAACGCCTCGGTTAATCGCGACAATCGGCTTGCCCAGTTGGTGGGCGTGGCGCGCGAAGCGGAAGCCTGAATAGACCATGAGCGACGAGCCGACCACCAGCAGCGCGGCGCTCTGCTCCACCGCCCGCATCGCTGCGGCCACCCGCACGCTCGGAACGCCATCGCCGTAGAAGACGACGTCCGGCTTGAGGACACCGCCGCAGGCGGGGCAGTCGGGCACGCGGAAGGCGGCATGAAGTTCTTCGTCGACGTGCGCATCGCCATCGGGCGCGTGGCGGACAGCCGTCGCATCGGCGATCGTGAAGGCGGGATTCGATGCGCGCAGCCAGTCCTGAACCCGCGCGCGGGGATAGGCGTCGCGGCAGGAAAGGCAGCGCACGCGGGCGATGGTGCCATGCAGTTCTATCACCGCTGCGCCGCCCGCCTTCTGGTGCAATCCATCGACGTTTTGCGTGATCACCGCCGATACGCCGCCACCGTGCTCCAGCGCCGCCAAGGCGAGATGACCGGCGTTTGGCTCCGCCCGCCCCATCGTCTCCCAGCCCACGAAACTGCGCGCCCAGTAGCGCCGCCGCACGGCCGCCGAGCGCAGGAAATCCTGATGTTGAATCGGCCTGGCATGCAGCCATTCACCGCCCGGCCCGCGGTAGGTCGGCAGGCCGCTCGCCGCGCTCAGCCCCGCGCCCGTCAGCACCGCGATGGGTTCGCCTTGCAGCAGCTTGATCAATGGAAGCAGGTCGTTGCGATTCATTACTGCCCTGAAAAACGAGGCGCGGGATCCGGCGTGGGGAACATCCGTTCGCTGCGCTCGGTATCGCCACGCACTGGCACGCGTAGTTTCGAACACCGGCCGCGCGCCACCTGCTTCCTGCCGCTGTTCGACAGTGCGGCCAAATACGACAGCGGCACGGTCTGGCCCAGATGCTGGCAGCGCGCACCCGACGCCGTCGGCGCCAGCACGGATTTTAAGCTCATCAGGCCGCGCACCGAATACGGATACTCGCGCTGCGGTGGCCACCGGGAGCATATTTTGACGACGCGCCGAAACCGAACGGCAAGCGCTATTGCAAGAAGGACCGCCCTGGCTGTCATACCACACAATGAGGATCTGCCGGCGCGGCGCGCACAACAAAACATGAAATGCGCGCTTGGCGCGGGTCGCGTTTGAGCGATTGCCTTACGCCACGCGGGCGTCCGACAGATTCTGGCAGCCTTTAGGCACAACGTGGTGCCCGGCAACGAAACAGTGGTTGCGTTTCGACCGCCCTTCGCTCGCTGCCGGGAACCAGCCTCAAGTCCGACTGGCGCCTGCGACGTCATCCTGCCACTTACCGGACCAAGGCGGCTTCAATGTCAGCAAAGGTTTGCGCGATCGTGCCCGATGGCATTGCGATGCCGAGTTGTCGAGCAAGCTGAGTGGCGGAAAAAAGCCCGCACACAGAAACCTTGCCCGAAGCATCCCGCTCAACGACCACCAAGTGATGTCTACCCGAGCGCTTTAGGGTCGCCGCGATACGGCCAACGTCGGACCGCATGACATCTTTGATGTCGACCGCTTCGACTCTGTCGGCCGCCACCATGAGGTCACGCGCCGTCAGTTCGGCCGGCTTGGTGCCGCGCTCCATCGCCATCTTGACTGGCGCTTCTCCAAGAATCTGGTCCGCGCACAATAAACCGAGCATGGCGTTGTCGTCGTCAACGACGAACAGCGACCGCACGCCGCGCTGGATCATGTTCTGGGTGGCGTCGGGCAGCGGGACCTTCGAACCGATGGTTGCTGCAGGCACAAACCGCAAGTCGGTCATGACCTCGATGGCCGGCGAGCTTGCCGTGACCGTGTTGGCGCCCCGTCTCGCGTCTTCCACGCGGCAGTTGTCGCCACCAATCGGCACCAGATCCAGCGGCGCGTATTTAT
>CBDULG010000456.1:0-2297 GCA_965367985.1 uncultured Rhodocyclaceae bacterium | reverse complement strand
GTCAAGGGCGAAGTCGACGGCAAGGCCGTCGCGCTCGGCAACGCCAAGTTGCTCGAAGAGCTGGGCGTCGATGCCCGGCGCGACATGGACGAGGCCAACCGCCGCCGAGATCAGGGCGAGACCGTGATGTTCGTGCTGATCGGTAAGGAGATCGCCGGTCTGGTGAGCGTCGCGGACCCGGTCAAAGAGACGACGCCGGATGCGCTTGAGGCACTGCACGCCGCGGGCCTGCGCATTGTCATGGCTACCGGTGACAACGAACGCACCGCACGCGCCGTTGCCGGACGACTTGGCATCGACGAGATTCGTGCGGACGTGCTGCCCGCCGACAAGGCGCGCATCGTGCAGGAGCTGCAGGCGGCCGGGCACAAAGTGGCGATGGCCGGTGACGGTGTCAATGACGCCCCCGCGCTGGCCCAGGCCGATGTCGGCATTGCCATGGGAACCGGCGCCGACGTGGCAATCGAAAGCGCCGGCTTTACCCTCGTCAAGGGCGATCTGACCGGAATCGTGCGGGCGCGCCGACTGTCGGTGGCCACCATGCGCAACATTCGCCAGAACCTGTTTTTCGCGCTTGTTTACAACGCCGCCGGCGTGCCGGTTGCGGCTGGCGTGCTGTATCCCTCACTCGGCATCCTGATCTCGCCCATTTTTGCGGCGGCAGCGATGAGCCTGTCGTCGGTGTCGGTGATTGGCAACGCGTTGCGTTTGCGTCGCGTAAATATCTGATTGAGCAGGAGCGGTGAAATGAAGAAGGAGCAACTCGTAAAGGATGTCGTGTGCGACATGATGGTCGCGCCCGATCAAAACGCCACTGACTTTCAGGGCCGCACTTTCGCATTCTGTTCGGCACAATGCCGCGAGCGCTTTGTTGCCAATCCGCACCTGTACGTTGGTCTGCCGGGACAGCCCGCACCGAAGCAGCAGGGGATGACTGTGCTAAAACGGCGGCGTTTCGTTCTGGATACGGCGCTCGACGATACGGCGGCGGCGATTTTGCACGCGCAGATCAGCGCAATGATGGGCATCGAGGCGCTGAGCATCGAAGGGGCCAATATGGAGGTGACCTACGATCTGCTGCAGGCTACGGCCGCTCAAATCGAGTCGGCCCTCGGCGAGGCTGGCGCGTCGTTGGGCGATGGCTGGGGAGAACAGCTTCGCCGAGGCTTTGTGCACTACACCGAGGAGTGCGAAATCGGCCAGCTTCAGGTGGGTCCGTCGTCCGGATGTCATGGATAGAGACTAAAACCCATGCGCATCCGCGCTGTCGGTGCTGCGGGGCCGCACTGGGCGCGAGACAGCGAATGCTGGCGGACGATGATCGGCTGTGTGAGCGGTGCTTTCTTGATCAGACTGAAGTGGCGTCAGGCGCGACCGATTCGTCGGCGCTGGCACGGTTCGCCGAGGCGCTTGCAGAGGCGCTCGATCTGCGCGAGCACGAAACCGGGCTCCATTCGCGGCGCGTCGCCTGCCATACGCAGGTGCTGGCGCGCCGCTTCAGCGATGACAATGATTTTCTGCGCCAGATCTACTGGGGTGCGCTGCTGCACGATATAGGCAAGATTGGCGTACCCGATGCCATCTTGCTTAAACACGGCCCCCTCGACGAGACAGAATGGCGCACGATGCGACGCCACCCGGAAGACGGGCATCGCATCGTGAGTTGTCTTCCGGGGATGGACGTTGCGGCCGATATTGTGCTGTGCCATGAAGAGCGTTTCGACGGCAGCGGATATCCGCGCGGGCTGCGCGGAGAACAGATATCAATCGGGGCGCGACTGTTTGCCGTCATCGACACCCTTGTTTCGATGACTTCGGATCGTCCTTATCGCCCTGCGCAATCCTTCAGTGCGGCCAAAGCGGAAATCCTGCGCGCGGCCGGAACTCAGTTCGATCCCGTCGCGGTTACCGCTATGGTCGCCGAGGCGCCTGTGCTCCGCCAGATGGTGAGCACGAAATGCACACAAGTCGTTGTGCCCGGCGTTCGAACCTGACTGCCGAATTCGTTATCAGCGGATTCCCGCCTGGCGCTGGTGCATGCGAACGTAGGCGGTGATGTGCGCGACATCGTCGGAGGTCACGCCTTCAACTGGCTTCATGTCGCCGAACTTCCAGTGGTGGGCGCGCGCACCGTTCTTAACCGCCAGTTGGAAGGCGATGTCCGCGTGGTGAGAGGGCTCGTAGATCTTGTGCAGCAGGGGTGGGCCCTTGTCGCTGCCCTTGAGATCCGCGCCGTGACACGAGGCACAATTCTTCTCGAACAGCGGCTTGCCCACATTCGGGTTTGGCATCAGGCC
>CBDULG010000455.1:0-2305 GCA_965367985.1 uncultured Rhodocyclaceae bacterium | reverse complement strand
ATTTCCTTGAGTCTCTGATAAAATCGGGGGTTTCGTGCGCCGGCCGCAATGCCGGCGTTTTGTTTTTTGCAGCTTGCAGGATTCCGCCGTGCTCATCGCCAACAACATCACCATGCAATTCGGGGCCAAGCCCCTGTTCGACAACGTTTCCGTCAAGTTCGGCGATGGCAACCGCTATGGCCTGATCGGCGCCAACGGGGCGGGTAAATCGACCTTTATGAAGATCCTCTGCGGGCAGCTCGAACCATCGGCCGGCAACATCAGCAAGGAGGCCAACGAACGCATGGCCTACCTGCGCCAGGATCAGTTCGGGTTCGAAGACGAGCGGGTGATCGACGTGGTGATGATGGGCCACGCCGAAATGTGGGCGTGCATGCAGGAGAAGGACGCGATTTACGCCAATCCCGAGGCCAGCGAAGACGACTACATGAAAGCGGCCGAGCTCGAAGGCCAGTTCGCCGAATACGACGGCTACACCGCCGAAGCGCGCGCCGGCGAGCTGCTGCTCGGTGTCGGCATCCCGATCGAGCAACACGGCGGCGCGATGAGCCACGTGGCGCCCGGCTGGAAGCTGCGCGTGCTGCTGTGTCAGGCGCTGTTCGCCAACCCCGACATCCTGCTGCTCGACGAGCCGACCAACAACCTCGACATCAACACCATCCGCTGGTTGGAGAACGTGCTCAACGAGCGCGATTCCACCATGGTGATCATTTCCCACGACCGTCACTTCCTCAACCAGGTGTGCACCCATATGGCCGACCTGGACTACGGCACGATCAAGGTCTATCCGGGCAACTACGACGACTACATGGAGGCGTCCACGCTGGCACGCCAACGGCTGACGCAGGCGAATGCGCGCGCCAAAGACAAGATCGCCGAACTGCAGCAGTTCGTGCGCCGCTTCTCGGCCAACAAATCGAAGGCGCGGCAGGCCACCAGCCGCATGAAGCTGATCGAGAAGCTCAAGCCGGAAGACGTCAAGCCGTCCAGCCGGCAGTACCCGTGGATCCGTTTTGAGGTCGATGCCAAGGACAAGCTGCACCGCCAGGCGGTTGAGGTCGAAGACTTGGTGTTCGCCTACGAGGGCATGGACGCACCGCTGATCAACAAGTTCTCGATTGCGCTCGATGCCGGCGACAAAGTCGCCGTGATCGGCGAGAACGGCGTCGGCAAGACCACCTTGATGCGTCTGCTGGTGGGCGAGCTGAGTCCCCAAAAGGGACGTGTCAAGTGGGCCGAAAAGGCCAAGCTGGGCTACTACGCGCAGGATCATTCCGACGACTTCGACAGCGATGCGACGCTCACCGACTGGATCGCCGATCATGTGCGCGAAGGCGGCTTCGAGGGCGAGGACATGGAAACCTTGATCCGCGGCACCCTCGGCCGACTGCTGTTTTCGGGCGACGAGGTGAAAAAGCCGGTGCGCGTGATCTCCGGCGGCGAGCAGGGCCGCATGCTGTTCGGCAAGCTCATGCTGCAGAGCAAGAATGTGCTGCTCATGGACGAGCCGACCAATCACCTCGACATGGAATCGATCGAGTCGCTGAACACCGCACTGGAAAAATTCAGCGGTACGCTGGTATTCATATCGCATGACCGCGAGTTCGTCTCCTCGCTCGCCACGCGCATCATCGAGATGCGCCTCGACGGCACGATCATTGACTACCGCGGTACCTACGAGGAATATCTGGGCAGCCAGGGCATCGAATAGGCGCCCGCCGCTGGCCGACTGCGTCGGCTCATCGCAACGGACGCGTGCTTGAGGCAAACGCCTCAACGCCAAAAAAATCAGAATAATGCTATCGACCGTCGTCCCGATTTCCAGTCTGTTGCTCGGTATGGGGGTACTGCTGGCCGGCTCCGGCCTCCTGGGCACCCTGCTCGGCTTGCGCGGCGACCTCGCGGGCTTCAACGGCTTCACCCTCGGGCTGGTGATGTCGGGTTTCTACATTGGCTATATCGCCGGTGCCTTCATCTGCCCGCCGCTGATCCGCCGCGTCGGCCACATCCGCACCTTCACCGCCATGGCGGCACTCAATGCAGCGGTCTGCATTGCCTACGGCATGGAGGTCAACCCGGTCCTCTGGTGGGTTTTGCGGGTCATCAACGGCATCACCATGGTCACCATCTACATGGTGCTGGAGAGCTGGCTCAACGAGCAGATGCATGCGAAGCGCGACAAGATATTTGCCGCGTATATGATGACCAGCTATTTGGCGCTGGGTCTCGGGCAATTTCTCATCGCCATCTACGGTGTCGAGAACTTGGGATCCTTCGCGCTCGCCGGTGTGTTCTATTGCATCGG
>CBDULG010000454.1:0-2307 GCA_965367985.1 uncultured Rhodocyclaceae bacterium | reverse complement strand
TGCTCAGGCCGCTGCGCGTGATGTGGCGCGCCGCGAGTTGCTGCGTTCGCCGGCGCGTTGAAGGCCCGAATCGTGTGGTCAGGCGGTCAGCATGTGGCCGACGACGCCGAGTGCAAATCCCGACACCGCGCCCATCGGCGGCGCCCAGTGTTTCTTCAATGTGACCTGTGGCGCGATGTCTTCGAACACCGAATACAGAATGCCGCCGGCGGCGAACAGCATGATCGCGGATACCACGGTGGCATGCCCGGTAAGCCACAGGTGACCGGTGACGCCGGCGACGGGGCCGAGCAGCGCCATGAGCGCGAACAGGCCGATCAGTCTTTGCGGGCCAATTGCCGCCGCATGGCGCATCTCGCGATAGGCGTTGAAGCCTTCGGGCAGGTTTTGCAGCGCCATGAGCCCGGCGAGCAGCACCGCGCTGGAGCTGTCGACGGTGAATGCGGCGCCCAGCGCGAGCGATTCCGGAATGAAGTCGGCCAGCATGGCGGCAAGCTGGCTGGTCGGCGTGTGCCGCCGGGCCAGCAGCATGTCGATGGCCATGAAGGCGAAGCCGCCGCAGACGAAAAACGCCACGGAGAAAAACGGGTTGAGATGTTCGATGCCCTCGGGCACCAGCACCCGCGCCACCGCCGAGAGCAATGCGCCGCCGCCGAAGGCGATCACGCTGTGGCGAAACTCGTCCTCCAGCCAGCGTCGGCGGAAGTGCTCATAGCGCGCCACGGTCGCGCCCAGCGGCATGGCCATGCCGGCCAGCAGCGTGAAAGCAACGATCGTCGTGATGTGTTCCATAGGGTCTCCTTCGCCGCGATGCCGTCATCGGGTGGAGTTGCGGCGAGCGTTTACCCGCTGCCGACAGGCGGCATCGTGGCGCAATGCATCGTGCGTCATCCACCTGATTCAGGCGGGTGTCGGGCGGCCGCTCCGACAAGCGCGCACGCGCCTTTCGGCATATCCTACGGTTTATCGACGCGCGCGCGGCCTGCGTGCCGAATCTTCATTGACCGAGGCGTGGGCCACGCCTCCCGAACACGAAGAGGACTGCAATGAGTACAGAACGCGAATCGATGGAATTCGACGTATTGATTGTCGGCGGCGGCCCGGCCGGACTGGCCGCGGCGATCCGCCTGCGGCAGCTGGCGCAGGAGAAGGGGCAGGAAGTCACCGTATGCCTGATCGAAAAGGCCGCCGAGATCGGTGCGCACATTCTTTCCGGCGCCGTCATGGATCCGCGTGCGATCACCGAACTGATCCCCGACTGGAAAGAGAAGGGCGCGCCGCTCGACACGCCCGTGAGCGAGGATCGCATGATGTTCCTCACTGCCTCTGGCGGGCGCACCATGCCCAACGGCCTGTTGCCCAAGTGCTTCCTCAACGATGGCAACTACATCGTGCGGCTGGGCTATGTGGTCAAGTGGCTCGGCGAACAGGCCGAAGCGGCAGGCGTCGAAGTCTATCCGGGGTTTGCCGGTGCCGAAATCCTGTTCGACGAAAGCGGCGCAGTGATGGGCGTGGCCACCGGCGACATGGGCCTTACCCGTGACGGCGAGAAGGGTCCCGCCTACGCGCCCGGCATGGAGTTGCACGCGAAATATACGTTGTTCGCCGAAGGCTGCCGCGGCCATCTCGGCAAACAGCTCGAAGCGCATTTCAAGCTGCGCGAAGGCGCCGATCCGCAAACCTACGGCATCGGCGTCAAGGAGCTATGGGAAGTGCCGGACGCGCAGCACACGCCGGGTCTGGTGGTGCACACCGCGGGCTGGCCGATGGATACCGCTACCTATGGCGGCGGTTTCGTCTACCACGCCAGTGGCAATCTGGTCGCCATCGGTTTCGTCGTCGGTCTCGGCTACGCCAACCCGCATTTGTCGCCGTTCGAAGAGTTTCAGCGCTACAAGACACACCCGCATATCCGGCCCTTCATCGAGGGCGGCAAGCGTTTGTCGTATGGCGCGCGTGCGCTCACTGCCGGCGGCCTGCAAAGTCTGCCCAAGCTCACCTTTCCCGGCGGCGGCCTGATCGGCGATGACGCCGGCTTTCTCAATGCGGCGCGCATCAAGGGCAGCCATGCGGCGATCAAGAGCGGCATGCTCGCCGCCGAAGCGGCCTTCGAGGCGCTTGGCAGCGAACGCCAGCGCGACGAACTGACCGCCTATCCGGCAGCCTTCGAAGGCAGCTGGCTGCGCGACGAACTGCACCAGACGCGCAACTTCAAGCCCTACATGAAACGGGGCCTGTGGCTCGGCTCCTTTCTCTTCGGCGCCGAGCAGACGCTGTTCAAGGGGAAGGTGCCGTGGACGCTGCACA
>CBDULG010000453.1:0-2309 GCA_965367985.1 uncultured Rhodocyclaceae bacterium | reverse complement strand
CCGGAACTGGAAGACCTGAAAAAGGAACGCCTGAAACTCAAGGACGAGTTGTACGGCATGCTGCAGCGCTTCACGCCCGCCTGATTGCGGCCGAAGCTCTGCGGAAACGAGGCGCCTGAGGGCGCCTTTTTCGTTATCTGGCGGGGCTCGGGGCGGCCTGTACAATGCGCGCCATGCTTCCGTACTGGCGCCTTTCGGGCTACTACTTTTTCTATTTCGCGTTCGTCGGCGCCTTTACCCCGTACTTCGCGCTTTACCTGCAATCGCTGCGTTTTTCCGCCACCGACATTGCCATTCTGATGTCATTGATGCAGGTGATGCGCATCGTCGCGCCGACGCTGTGGGGCTGGCTGGCCGACCGCCTCGGTGTGCGGGTGCCAATCGTGCGCGCATCAGCCATCGCCTCGCTGGCGGGCTTCGCCATATTTTTTTACACGACAAGTTTTGCCGGCATATTCCTCGGCATGGCGGTCATGGCGTTTTTCTGGAGCGCGGCGATGCCGCTGGTCGAAAGCCTGACCTTCGTGCATCTGGACGGACGCAATCATCTCTACGGCCGCATCCGCCTGTGGGGGTCGGTGGGCTTCATCGTGGTGGTGCTCGGTGCCGGCCATCTGCTCAATCGCTTGCCGGTGGATAGCGTGCTGTGGATGGCCGCGCTGATGCTCGGTGGCATCGCCATGGTGTCCTTCATCTTGCCCGAGGGGCGCACCCACCCGCACGTGCATGACGCGCCGGGCTTGGTGTCGGTGCTGGCGCGGCGCGAAGTGCGCGGCCTGCTGGCCGGCGGCATCCTGATGTCGGCGGCGCATGGTGCCCTGTATGTGTTCTTTTCGATTTATCTGGTCGAGGCCGGATACTCGAAAGCAGTGGTCGGCTGGCTGTGGACACTCGGTGTCGCTGCCGAGATCGTCGTATTCATGGTGATGCCCCGCCTCGCGGCGCGATTTTCGCTGCGCCACATTCTGCTGGTGGCGTATGGTTGCGCCGTGGTGCGCTTCCTCCTGATCGGCTGGGGCGTTGACTCACTTGCCATGCTGCTGGTGGCGCAGTTGCTGCACGGTGCAACCTTCGGCGCCTACCACGCGGCGTCGATTGCGGCCATCAACCAGTGGTTTGCCGGCCGGCTGCAGGCGCGAGGACAAGCGATTTACGGCAGCCTTGGTTTTGGCGTCGGTGGCATGCTCGGCGGCCTGCTCAGCGGCTACACTTGGGATATTGCCGGCCCGGCATGGACGTACACCATCGCTTCGCTGTTTGCGTTGATCGGATGGACCGTCGTCAGGCACGGCTGGCGGGAAAACAATCTGCAGGAGGCACAACAATGATGAGCAAATGTCTTCGGGCAATCGGCGTGGCGGCGATCGCCGTATTTATTGCTGGCTGCCAGACGGTACAAACCACCGGCAGCGGCGCCGTCGGCGTTACGCGCGAACAATCCATGCTGGTGTCGGCCGAGGAAGTCGAGCAGGCCTCGGCAAAGCAGTACGACCAGGTGATTGCCGAGGCGCGTCAGAAGGGCTTTCTCAATCAGGACAGCAAGCAGGTGGCGCGGGTGCGTGCCGTGGCGCGCCGCCTGATTGCGCAAACGCCGGTGTTCCGCCCGGACGCTGCACGCTGGAATTGGGAAGTCAACGTACTCAGCTCGGACGATCTCAACGCCTGGTGCATGGCCGGCGGCAAGATTGCTTTCTACACCGGGCTGATCAACAAACTGAATCTCAGCGACGCCGAAATTGCCGCAGTCATGGGGCACGAGATCGCTCACGCCTTGCGCGAGCATGCGCGCGAACGCGTCTCGCGCGCGATGATGACCAATATGGGCGTTTCGATCATCAGTGCCGTGGTGGGCGGCGGGCAACTCGGCGCCGATTTGATGGGTACGGTGGCTAACGTGAGTTTCAATCTGCCCAATTCGCGCCTGCACGAGACCGAAGCGGACACCATGGGCGTGGAACTGGCGGCGCGTGCGGGCTATGATCCGCGCGCCGCGGTAACGCTGTGGCGCAAGATGGCGGCGCAAAGCAAGGGTGCGCCGCCCGAGTGGTTGTCGACCCACCCCTCGCACGCCAATCGACAGCAGGAACTGGCGCGTGCGGCGGAGCGCGTAATGCCGCTGTATCGCGCCACGCGCTGAACCGCTGCTGCAACGCAGCAATCCAGCTATTCACACGGGAACAGCTGTGGTCTAATTAAGAGTTTACGAACGTGTCGGAAATCACGGGAAGGCATGATGCAAGCTGCGCAAACACTTTACGAAAAGCTCTGGTCGAGTCACGTCGTCCGTGAAGACGAGGGCGGCACGGCGC
>CBDULG010000452.1:0-2323 GCA_965367985.1 uncultured Rhodocyclaceae bacterium | reverse complement strand
GTCTGGTCGATTTGAGGGCGCCGGCGCATGGCGCGATTGGCGAATGGCGTGTGGCCACCACACTGCCGGAGGCCGACGGCATGACGGGTGCTGCGCCGCGTCACGGCTTCGGACTGTACCGTGCCGAAAACTACGACGAACTGGTCGACCATCCCGTCGAAATGGGCGCCTTTACGCTCGGAGCCTTCGAGGCGGGTGGGGTGCCGCATGAGGTCGTCCTCACCGGACGCCACGATTGCGACTTGGATCGGCTCTGTGAAGACCTCGCGCGCATCTGCCAGTGGCATATCGACCTTTTCGGCGCGCCGCCGCCGATGGACCGCTATCTCTTTCTGACCATGGTGGTCGGCGAGGGCTATGGCGGGCTCGAGCACCGCGCGTCCACCGCGCTGCTGACGCGCCGCGCCGATCTTCCGTGGCGCGGCATGAAGGGTGTCCCCGAGGGCTACCACCGCTTTCTCGGGCTGTGCAGCCACGAGTATTTCCATAGCTGGAATGTCAAGCGCATCAAGCCGGCGGCCTTCCTGCCCTACGACCTGACGCGCGAGAGCCATACGCGGCTGCTGTGGGCCTTCGAGGGCTTCACCTCCTACTACGACGAATTGGCGCTGGTGCGCAGCGGCACGATCGATGCCGAGGCCTATCTCACCGAACTGGCCAGGACGATCACCGTGGTGACGCGTGGCAGTGGCCGCCTCAAGCAGAGCGTGGCGGAATCGTCCTTCGACGCGTGGACCAAGTTTTATCGCCAGGACGAGAACAGCGCCAATGCGATCGTCAGCTACTACACCAAGGGCTCGTTCATCGCGCTTGCCCTCGATTTACAGTTGCGGCTCGATAGCGACGGCGAAAAGAGCCTCGATGACGTCATGCGCGCGCTGTGGCAGCAATACGGCCAGCCGGCTATCGGCGTGCCCGAGACGGGCGTGTTCGATGTGGTTGCCGAGATTGGTGGCCAGCCCCTGGCCGACTGGTTGCGCGCCGCCGTAGAAGGCACCGACGACCCCGAACTCGGCGGCTGGCTGGAGCAGTTCGGCGTGAAGCTCGAGCGCGAATCTTCCGCGACGCCTTCACTCGGCGTGAAGCTTAAAACAAATGGCGAAGCGGCCACGCTGGCCACGGTGTATGACGATTCACCTGCGCGCGCCGCCGGCTTGTCGGCGGAAGATACGCTGCTCGCGGTGGACGGATTGAAAGTCACGCGCGAGTCAATCGATGCCATGCTGAGCCGGCACACGGTGGGCGACACCGTAGTGATCCACGCGTTTCGGCGCGACGAACTGATGCGCTTCGCGGTCACCCTCGGTGAAGGCGAGTCGACCGTCAAGCTGGAGCTGCTCGACAGCCCGTCCGCGCTGGCGCGGCGCTTGCGCCTGGGCTGGCTCGGCAGTTGATACGATCAGTGCTTCTTCGATAACGCGGAAATCGCGCGCGTCAGGCCATCGAGAGTGAGCGGAAACATGCGCTCCGCGCCGACGATGTCCTGAATCATGCGGATCGACTCGCGGTACTCCCACATGCGCTCTGGCTCGGGGTTGAGCCAGGCAGCGGCGGGATAGGCGTCGAGCAGCCGGCGCAGCCACATGGCGCCGGGTTCGCGATTGGCGTACTCGATGCTGCCGTGCGGATACACGATTTCGTAGGGGCTCATGGTGGCATCGCCAACGAAGATCAATTTGTAGTCCGGCCCGTAGGTGTGCAACACATCGAGCGTCTGCGTGCGCTCGTGATGTCGCCTGACGCTGTCCTTCCACACGTAGTCGTAAACGCAGTTGTGGAAGTAGAAATATTCGAGGTGCTTGAATTCGGTGCGGCTTGCCGAAAACAGCTCTTCACAGACCTTGATGTGATCGTCCATCGAGCCGCCGACATCGAAGAACATCAGGACCTTCACTGCGTTGTGGCGTTCAGGGCGCATGTGCAGGTCGAGCCAGCCGGCGTTGCGCGCGGTCGCCGCGATGGTCGTTTCCAGATCGAGTTCTTCCGGCGCGCCATCACGCGCGAAACGTCGCAGCCGCCGCAATGCCACCTTGATGTTGCGCGTGCCGATTTCGACACTGTCGTCGAGATTGCGGTAATCGCGGCGATCCCACACCTTGACTGCAGTGCGGTTTCCCGCGGAGTCGCCGCCGACGCGAATGCCTTCCGGGTGCGTGCCGCTGTTGCCGAAGGGGGAGCTGCCGCCCGTTCCGACCCACTTGCTGCCACCCGCGTGGCGGCCTTTTTGCTCTTCGAGCCGTTTGCGGAACTCGTCCATGAGCGTGTCCCAGCCGAGTTTCTCGAGCGCCGCTTTTTCCTCCGCGCTGAGGTGCTTGCGCGCCAT
>CBDULG010000451.1:0-2325 GCA_965367985.1 uncultured Rhodocyclaceae bacterium | reverse complement strand
AAGGAGGCGCGCTACGCGCATCTTATGTGTGGCGAGGTGGACGTGGAGGCGGCGATGGCGAATATCACCTCGCCGACCAGTAGCGGCGGCCTCGGCGCGCGGATCGAGGTGCTCGAGGCCGATGTCGCGGCGCTGCGCAGCGAACTCGATGCGCTCAAGCGCAGCCTGGGCGAAGATTAGCGGGTGAACCGGGGTGCGGCAGGCGAAGGACGGGTATCTTGTTGCACCCCGTTTGAAAATTGAGTGGAGCGCCGCGCGGATTGCTGCGATTGCCACAACGTGGCCACCGGCGCGGCGGGTTCTGGATTCCGGCCTGTGCCGGAATGACTGGGGGGCGGGGGTCGGCCGGCGATGGGGACGCCCCTGCCGACGTACCGCCGAAGGCCGGCACCGAAACAGGGTCACCGGCGCGGCGGGTTCTGGATTCCGGCCTGCGCCGGAATGACGGAGGGGCCGGGGTCGGCCGGCGGTGGGGACGCCCCTGCCGTCGTGCCGGCGAAGGCCGGTACCCAGTCCGGCCTGCGGCGCGGTCGATGCTGGCGATTCTGCAACACACCGACCCGTCACGCCGGGCAGGTCATCTCGCTTACGCGCAACGCTGCATCAATCCAGTCTTAATATGCTCACCTACCCAGATATCGACCCGATCGCCTTTTCCCTCGGCCCGCTCTCGGTGCACTGGTACGGCATCATGTACCTCGTTGCCTTCGGGCTGTTCCTCTTGCTTGGCCGCCTCCACCTGCGCCGCCGTCCCGAACTGGGTTGGACGGCACAGCAACTCGACGACCTCCTGTTCTACGGCGTGCTCGGCGTTATCATCGGCGGGCGCCTCGGCGAAGTGCTTTTCTACCAGCCCGGTTATTACTTCAACCACCCGACCGAACTGCTCGCCATCTGGAAAGGCGGCATGAGTTTTCACGGTGGCTTTCTGGGCGTGCTGTTCGCGATGTGGCTGTATGGCAAAAAGCATGGCAAGGGCTTCTGGCAGATTACCGATTTCATCGCGCCGCTGGTGCCGACCGGACTCGCCGCAGGGCGCATCGGCAACTTCATCAATGGCGAACTGTGGGGCCGTGTGACCAGCGCCGAGCTGCCCTGGGCGATGGTGTTCCCGCATGTTGACGCGCTGCCGCGCCACCCCTCGCAGCTCTATCAGGCGGCCGGCGAAGGCTTGCTGCTGTTCGCGCTGCTGTGGTGGTTTTCGGCGCGTCCGCGTCCGCTGCGCGCGGTGTCGGCGATGTTCCTCATCGGTTACGGCGTGCTGCGCTTCATCGCCGAATTCTTCCGCACGCCCGACCCCGGCATTTTCAGCGCGCTGGGCGGCGGATTGTCGACCGCGCAGTGGCTGTGCGTGCCGATGGTGCTGTTCGGCGCGTGGCTGCTGGTGTGGTCTCACCGCCGCGCTTGACGCATACTCGGGTGGTCTGAGCGGACGGAGTTTTCGTCGTGTCCAACATCGTTTCCCGCAGTCTGTCGCGCATGCGCGACATTATCTCCTGGGGTGGCAAGGAGCAGGCACACCTCGAAGCCACCGACCTGGACCGCATTCGCGAGCAGCTCAACGACTGCGCGGAAGTCACCGGCGGCGAGGTGTCCGCGCGTCGGCGCGCAGAGCGCCTGGCGCACACCTATCTGGCGCTCGAAGACGATGGCCGACACGCCTTCCTGCGCATGATCGCGCTTGAATTCGGGCCTGACCCAGAGCGCATCAAACATGCCCACGAGATCTATCAAACCAAGGTCGGCACACCCGAGCAGTGGGACGCCGAGGCCGCATTGCGCAGCGCCATGCGCTCGCGCCGCATCCGCATCCTCACCCAGTTCAACGCGATTCCGCAGGGCGTCAAGTTTCTCGTCGATCTGCGCGCCGACCTGTTGCGCTTTCTCAAGGACGACCCCGAAATCAAGGCGCTCGACCGCGAGCTCGAAGCACGCCTCAACGCTTGGTTCGACGTCGGTTTTCTCGAATTGCGGCGCATCACCTGGGAGTCGCCGGCGATATTGCTCGAAAAACTGGTCGAGTACGAAGCGGTGCACGAGATCCGTTCGTGGCAGGATTTGAAGAACCGGCTCGACGCCGATCGCCGTTGCTATGCTTTCTTCCATCCGCGCATGCCACTCGAACCACTGATCTTCGTCGAAGTGGCGCTGGTCGACGAGCTGGCCGGCGACGTCCAGCAACTGCTCGACGAGCTGGCGCCGGTGGCAACGTTCGGCATCTTCCGCGAACGTCTGATCATGCCGCTACGTGGCGTCGCCACCAACGAGGAACGGGCGCAGCGCTCGCTCGCCGCCCTGCCCACGCTGTTCGATTACCTGGAACAC
>CBDULG010000450.1:0-2325 GCA_965367985.1 uncultured Rhodocyclaceae bacterium | reverse complement strand
GGTTCAGGGCGACCGTGCCTTCGGGGATCGTGACCGGGTTGCCCACGCTGATCGGCGTGCCGGCTACTTCAGTGATGCTCAGTGTGTCGCCGTCCGGATCGGTGTCGTTGCCCAGCACGCCGATGATTACCGGGGTGTCTTCAGCCGTGGAAATCGTGTCGTCGAGGGCGACGGGCGCCCCGGTGGTGGGCTCGGCTTCAGCAGGCTCGTCGACGCCCGCGGCCTCATCGCCAAGCGCGCCAATGGGTTGTACCGGCGCGCCGGTCGCGGCACCGAACTGAAACGCGAGCGGATCGACGTCTTCGACAATGCGCAGCAGGCGCACGAAGTTGTTGCCCTCGCCCCCGCCACCACCCGCCACACCGGCCGCCGGGGCTTCGAGGGCGTCGTCGATGTCGCCGCCGGCTTCGAGCGCCTCGATGACCTGTGCAATCGCGGCATCGCCCACAGCGGCTTCGTCGGCAGTCGGGCGAGTCGATTCGGAGAGTTCAGCGGTCATGGCGACCGTCTCGTTGCCCGCGATCTCGAGCCGTTGGCCGTCGATGGTCGCCAACTCGACGTAGCCGCCCTCACGCGTGATGACGACTTCGCCCTCGTACAGCACGTCGCCGGACTCGAGAACGCGTATTTCGCCTTCGACACTACGCGCGAACACGGCTCCGCGGGTGGTGACGACGGTGGCGATGGGTTGGGTGCTGGCCATGAAAGCTCTCCACTGGTCGGCGCAGAAAACGCCGACGTACATTGATTCGATGTTGGGAATTTACGGCGGCGAGGCGCCCGGGCCTATTGGACCGGTGGACAAGGCGCGCACGCGATCACGCCGCGCGGCCGACCTTGTGCTGGACATGTTTGAGCGCCAGCACGAGTTGCAGGCGATCGCGCACACCGAGTTTTTCGAAGACTGCGCTCAGGTGGGCCTTGACCGTGCGCTCTGTGATATCGAGCGTGCGCGCGGCTTCCTTGTTGGTCGCACCGCGGGCCACTTCAAAGGCGACGGCGCGTTCGCGCGGCGTCAGCGTATCGAGCCGTGCGACGGCGGGCGCGACATCGGGATCGAGCAGGCGTCGGCCGGCTGCGCCCATGATGCGGCTCATCAGCTCGGTGCCGAGCCAGAGCCCGCCATTGCACACGACCAGCGCGATCTGTTCGAGCATCGCGGGCGTTGCATGGGTGTGGCAATAGCCGCGCGCACCGAGTGCGAGCGCCTGCATCGCGGCATCCTGGCTCGGCACGCCGGCCATGACGACGATGGGCACACTTGCATCGAGCGAATCGACAAGTGCCGACAAGGTATCCGCCTCGAAGCGCTCGGGCGCCCACCACAGCACATCTGGCCGCGCCGTACCGAGCGCGCAGGCAATCCTCGCGTGGGGAAACGCAGCCTGCCAGCGCGGCTGGAGTCGGGCTTTCGAGCTGATAAACAGGTGCTGGGTCATCGTTCGGTCAATGCATTGGCCTTGGCGCGCAAAACCGGTTTGAGCAGATAAGACAGGATGGTTTTCTTGCCGGTGAGCACGTCCACTTGCGCGACCATTCCCGGAATGATCGGCAGGTCTTCACCCAAACTTGATTCCTTTGTCCGCACGCGCACAATGTAGAAGGCGTTGCCGCGATCGTCGATCACGGTATCGGCGCCGATCTGTTCCACCGTCGCCTCGAGCCCACCATAGATCGCGAAGTCGTAGGCGGTGAATTTCACCAGTGCGTCCTGCCCGGGGCGCAGAAAAGCGATGTCCTGCGGTTTGACCTTGGCTTCAAGCAGCAAGGCGTCGTCCAGCGGTACGACCTCGGCGACTTCCTTGCCCGGCTGCACGACGCCGCCCACGGTGTTGATGAGCAGGCGCTTGATGGTGCCGTGCATGGGCGATTTGACTTCCGCGTGCTTGACCCGGTCGGCCAAAGCGAGGCTGCCTTCGGACAGACTTCTGAGTTTGGCGACGGTGTCGGCCATTTCGCTGCGCGCGGTGTTGCGGTAGCGCAGCTCGACATCCTCGATATTGCGGTTTGCCTCGACGATAGACGATTTGATGCGCGCGATCTGCGCGCTCGCCTGGTCGCGCTCGCCGCGCAAGCGCGCCACGTCGCGCTCCAGGCGCAGCAGTTCGACCTCCGACACGGCACCCGATTTGAGCAAGGGCCGCGTCACGCTCAATTCCTGCGATACGAGATTGAAGGCGTGCGCAGCTTGCGTCAGGCGCGCCTGCACCTCGCGCAGTTCCTGGTTGCGCTGCGCGACCTGCTGGCGTGCAATGGCGATTTCGCCGTCGAGTTGCGCCTGACTCGATTCGTACAGCGCGAGTTCCTGCGCCGCCAGCGCCGGCG
>CBDULG010000449.1:0-2337 GCA_965367985.1 uncultured Rhodocyclaceae bacterium | reverse complement strand
CGCCCAGCAAGCCACACAGTGCGGTTTTCTTCATGTTTTCTCCTGCGCTGTAGGTTCTTACGGTATGCCAGCGGCGTCGCGTGCCGCTGGCGAAATTTTGATCCAAACCCCGGCCAATCGGCAATATGTGACCGGTTTGCTTGGTGCCGCGGGGTCAGGTGACATGCAATGCGACTGCGCGAGAATAACGCAGATGCATTCAAGCCGGTTGTCACCTGCGGTGTTGCTGTGTAGCGTTGCAATGGCAGCGGCGTCTGCATGAGTGGCGACGCGGGTTGGCGCCTTTATTTTCGTATCCGTCCAGGACGGCAAACATGAAGTTCGAGATCACCGGTACCTACACCGACCTGTACCAGATCGCGATGGGTCAGGCGTATTTCCTCGGTGGCGAGCGTGATATGCAAGCTACCTTCGACTATTTCTTCCGCAAGGCGCCCAACGACGGTGGCTACACCGTGTTTGCCGGGCTGGCCGACGCGCTTGAGATGCTGCACGACCTGCATTTCTCGGCTGAAGATATCGAGTACCTGGCGTCGCTTGGTTTCGACAAGGACTACCTCAAGCACCTCGAGCAGTTGCGCTTTCGCGGCACGATCCACGGCGTGCGCGAGGGCGACGTCATCTTTCCCACCGCGCCCGTGTTGCGGGTGTCCGGCAATATCATCGAAGTCCAGCTGGCCGAGACGCTGCTGCTCAATGTGCTCAACTTCCAGTCGCTGATCGCCACCAAGGCGGCGCGCATTCGTTCGGTGGCGAAGGACGCCATTTTGAGCGACTTTGGTCTGCGTCGCGCGCAGGGGCTGGGCGGATTGTGGGCGGCGCGGGCGGCGGCCGTGGGCGGTTTCGATTCGACCAGCAATGTGTATGCGGCGCGCCGTTACGGACTCCAGGCCGAGGGCACGATGGCACATTCCTTCATCCAGTTGCATGAGGATGAACTGACCGCGTTTCGCAAGTTTGTCGAAGCACATCCCAATCGTGCCACGCTGCTGGTCGATACCTACAGCACGCTCGAGAGCGGCGTGCCGAACGCAATTACCGTCGGTCACGAGATGGCGGCACGCGGGCAGCGCCTGCGCGCGATTCGGCTCGACAGCGGCGACCTCGCGTTCTTTGCGCGCAAGGCGCGTGCGATGCTCGACGCCGCCGGTCTGGATTACGTGAAGATCGCCGCCTCGAACCAGCTCGACGAACATATCGTGCGCAGCCTGTTGCAGCAGGGCGCGCCGATCGATATCTTCGGCGTCGGCACGCGGCTCGCCACCGGCCAGCCGGACGGCGCGCTCGATGGCGTATACAAGCTCGCCGTCGCGGGCGACGCGCCGCGCATCAAGATCTCTGAAAACGTCACCAAGGTCACCTTGCCGGGTGAAAAGCAGGTGTGGCGCTTGTTCGACGCGGACGGCCGGTTCTTCGGCGCCGACGTTGTCGGCACGGCCAGTGAAGCGCAGCCTGCACGCATGATCGACCCTTTCGATGCGGAAAAGACGCTCGACCTGTCGAGCCTGCGCGGCGAGGCGCAACTGCAGCTCCTCATGAAGAACGGCGAGCCGGCGCAAGCGCTGGCCAGTGTCGAGGAAGCCTCGCGCTATCGTCAGGAGCGCCTTGCGCTGCTGCCCGACGAGTACAAACGCCTGGAGTATCCGCACATCTACAAAGTGGGCATCAGCCACGCGCTGCACGATCTGCGCAACGCGCTGCGCCACAAATATGCCCCGGGAAGAACACCATGAAGCATGCTGCGCTGATTCTCGTCGATATCCAGATCGATTTTCTGCCGGGTGGCGCGCTCGCCGTGCCCGAGGGCGATGCGATCATTCCTGTCGTCAATCGCATTCTGCCGCGCTTCGATCTGGTGGTGGCAACGCAGGACTGGCACCCGCCGAACCACAAGAGTTTCGCCTCCAATCACGCCGGCGCTAAACCCTTCGAGCAAACCACGCTGCACGGCCTGCCGCAGACGCTTTGGCCCGATCACTGTGTGCAGGGCACGCGAGGCGCGGATTTCGCGCCGTCGCTCGACATGCGCCCCGTCGAAGCGATCTTCCGCAAGGGCACGGATCCCGAGATCGACAGCTACAGCGGATTTTTCGACAACGGCCATCGTAAATCGACGGGACTGGCCGATTACCTGCGCGGCAAGGAGATCACGTCGGTCTATCTCGCCGGACTTGCCGGCGACATATGCGTGTGGTTCACCGCGCTCGACGCGGCCGAGGCGGGTTTTCAAACAACGATGGTGAAGGACGCGTGTCGGCCGCTCGATGCTGAGGCCTTCGCAGCGCAGGCAAAAGAACGCGACGCGGCCGGTATTGCGCTGCTTGAATCGGCGGCGTT
>CBDULG010000448.1:0-2345 GCA_965367985.1 uncultured Rhodocyclaceae bacterium | reverse complement strand
CAGGCGCGGCGCCTGCGCTGACGCCGATCACATGGCGCATCCCGACACGGCGCGGGCGCCCAGCCGCCGAGCAGGGGTAATCGTTGAAGTTCAGTGGCAAACGTTTAACATGAACGCACTTTTTTACTTGACACGCGCATGAACCCACGCTTCGCACTGGCGCTGACCTCATCCTGCCTCCTCGCGGCTTGCGCGCAGGTGCCCCGGCCAAGTGCGCCCTCCGGCCATCTCAAGAAGACCGATACGCGCCCAGCTGCGCAGCCCGAGGCGGCACCGATTCCCGCGCCGGTAGCACGCAGCTTTGCGCTGCCGCCCCCCAAGGCGGTCCCCAAGGCCGAAACCTATTCGGTGGTGGTCAACGATGTGGACGTGCGCGAACTGCTGTTCGCACTGGCGCGTGACACCAAGCTCAATGTCGACGTGCACCCCGGCCTCACCGGCCGCATCACGCTCAACGCCATCGACCAGACCCTGCCGCAGCTGCTGCAGCGCATCAGCCACCAGGTGGACATGCGCTACGAACGTGACGGCCCGAATCTGGCGGTCATGCCGGACTCACCCTTCCTGCGCGCTTACAAAATCGACTATGTGAACCTGAGTCGCACGGTGAGCGGCACGATTGCGACCAACACGCAAATCTCCACGAACGCTGGCGCGGTCAACGGCGACACCGGCGCGAGCGGCGGGAACATCTCCAGCACGCGCATCGAGAACGCCTCGACCAACGACTTCTGGGAGTCGATCGAAAAGAACATCAAGGATTTGCTCAGGGAAACCGACAAGATCCTGCCGGCCAGCGCCGGCAAAACGCCAGCCGCCAGCGCGCCCGCGCAACCCGCGGCGCCGAGAGGCAATGACGTTGCCACGCTGGTTGGCCGCATCCTCGGCGACGAGGCACGCGCGGCGGCACCGACCAGCGTGCCCGTCAAGGCGGACGGGGTCGACGACGACACGCCCGTCCAGTACCGCGAGGCGGCCTCGGTGATCGTCAACCGCGAAACCGGCGTCATCCATGTGCGTGCCACCTCGCGGCAGCATGCCAAAGTGAATGAGTTCATCAGTCAGGTGGTGGCATCGGCGCGCCGTCAGGTGATGATCGAAGCGACCATCGTCGAAGTCGCCCTCAACGACAGCTACCAGCAGGGCATCGACTGGGCGCGCCTCGGCGCCAAGAGCTGGGGCATCTCGCCACCCAGCCTGGGCAGCAACGTAGGCAACTCGGCGACGCCGTTCAGGATCAGCTACTTGAGCGAGAACCTGTCGATCGACATCGACCTGCTCGAAGCCTTCGGCACGGTCAAGGTGCTCTCCAGCCCGCGGCTGTCGGTGCTCAACAATCAGACCGCGATGCTCAAGGTGGTCGACGAATTCGTGTACTTCAACGTCAAGGCGGAAACCGTCTCGACCGCCAACGTAGACAGCCGCACCACGTTCACCACCACACCGCAATCGGTCGCGGTCGGCATGGTGATGTCGATCACACCGCAGATCGGCGACAGCGGCGAGATCACGCTCAACGTGCGTCCGACCATCTCGAGCATTTCCGATCTCAAGGAAGACCCCAACCCCGATCTCGCCGCGGCCAACATCCAGAACCTCGTGCCGCAGATCCGCACGCGCGAGATCGAATCGGTGCTGCGTCTGCGCAGTGGGCAGATCGCCATCCTCGGCGGCCTGATGGAAGATCGCATCGACTACAAGACCGGGCGCATTCCGCTGATCGGCGCGATTCCGTTCCTCGGCGAAGTCTTTACCGAGCGTGACAATTCAGTCCAGAAAACCGAGCTGGTGATATTTCTGCGCCCGGTAATGGTCACCGATGGTGCGCTGTCGCCGGAAATGGCGGACCGCCTGCCGGAAGACGACTTTTTCAGCAGCAATCCCGTCCCGGGTGCGCGCAACTTCGATACTCGGCCCGCGCCCGCCGCCATCATCACCCAGCCATGAGCCTGCTCATCGACGCCCTGCGCAAAGCCGAAATGGAACGCGAGGACGCGCAGGCGCAACGCACCGACGCGCCGGCGCTGGCGCTCGAACCGATGGCCGCGCCGCGTGCCGCGGCGCCGCCCAGCGACGATGCGACGCGGCGCGAGGCGGCAGCCAATCTGTTTGCGGTCAAGGCAGACTCGGCCCCGGGGGGCCGCCTGGGCTGGCTGGCGCTGCTCGCCGTGCTCGCCGCGCTGGCGATCGCGGGCTGGGTCTGGTGGCAGATACAGCCCCGCGGCCTGGCGGTGCCGGACACTCTGTCGACGGCACGCCTGAGCGTGCCCGCCGAGCCCGCAGGCCGTTCGTTTGCCGACGCCGAGACCGAACTCACACCGCCTGCCGCGCAACCGCCCGAGCGC
>CBDULG010000447.1:0-2355 GCA_965367985.1 uncultured Rhodocyclaceae bacterium | reverse complement strand
CGGTAAACGGGAAGGCGACGCAGGCGAGATAGAGGAACAAGCCCTGCACGCCGAACCATTTCATCGCCACCGCGGCCAGCGCCGGACCGACCACTGCGCCCAGGCCCCAGGCGAGCAACAGGCTGCTCACCAGCGGCACCATCTGCTCGGGTTGCGCATGGTCGCCCGCATGGGCGACACAGATGGCATAGACCGACAAGCTGACGCCACCGAGCACGAACAGCAGTGGCAGCAGAATTTCGGCGGTGAGTATTCCCTGCGTCCAGATGACCAGCGAGACGACACCGACCGAAAAACTGAGTCCGGCGATCACCCGGCGCCGGTCGCCGCGGTCGGACCACAGGCCGAGCGGCCACTGAAACACCAGGCTGCCCAATTGCAAGGCCGGAAACAGCAACACGATGCTGGTCAGTTCGAGTCCGACGCCTTCGCCATAGATCGGCACCAACGAGAGCAGCGGCGCGTTGGTCAGGCCCACGGTCAGACAGCCCACCAGCCCCACGGGCGCAATTCGGTACAGTTCCCGCACGCCCAGTGTGCTGAACGCTGAAACCACCGGGCTGGCGCTTCGCGTGGTCGCCACCGGCAGCAAGGAGATCGAACACAGCGCACTGACCAGCATGAAGGCCCACGGCCCGGCCACTTCGAGCATCGCCAGGCCGAGCGGCGCGCCGACCAGAGTCACCTTGGTGCATACGGTGTAGAAGCCCAGCACGCGGCCGCGCAGCGCGGGCGGCGTGCGATTGGCGATCCAGCTCTCGGCCACGGTAAACAAGCCGGCGAAGCACGCGCCGGCGATCAGCCGCAAGCCGATCCACGCCAACGGCGAGCGAAACGCGGCAAACGCCAGCACGACTGCCGAGAGCATTGCGGCCAGCGCGGCGAACGCGCGCACATGACCCACACCGGCGATCAGCCGCCCGATCAGCGTGCAGCCGAGCAGGAAACCGGCGCCGTGCGCCGCCGACACCCAGCCGATCATCTGCAAGGGAAACTGTTCCGCCGACATGCGCAGCGGCAACAGCACGAGCAACAGCCCGCTGGCGCCCTGCAACACGGCAGAGCCGGCGATCACGGCCGTGACGGTGAGATAGGGATTGAGCATCGCGACAGCTTATCTCGAACGCAGGCGTGAAAGTCAGGCGGCCGACGCCGCAAGGACGTACCAGGCGATCGTCGCCTGCGCAAAAAACGCCACCGCGAACGACAGCGTGCGAACCCACGGGATGGCAAAGGTGTACGAAACGGCATGAACGACGCGCGCCCAGAAATAGACGCCAGCGGCCGTGCCGACCGCGGTGCCGGCAACACCGGTGACATGCGCGAGCAGCACCAGCGGTGCAAACACCACCAGATTCTCGACCGCATTAACGTGGGCACAGATCAAGCGTTGCGCCCATGGCGAATGCGGTTTGGGATTCGCCGGATAGCTGACCGCGTCGGCCAGGCCGCGAACGGATATGCGATTGACAATGTAGGGCACCCACAAGATGCCGGTGAAGGCAGTGACGAGGGCGAGGTACATCAGCGCTGTATTCATGGCTATCTCCTAAAAGAAATGGAACACCGGCGCAGCCGCGTGCCGCAACCGGCCTTGGGTTGGCATGCACGACGGCAGGACGCCGCCGGCAGACGCTGCGCGATGCGCACACGCCCGCAGATGCGCAACGGGTGGCGGCGGCATGACGCCGCTCAATCCCGTTGTCCGCGCAAATCGCCCGATGCGCCGTCGGCGCCGCCGCATGACGGGTTGCCCGGCACGCCGCACGCGTAGTTCAGCGCCGCGCTGCGCAACACCTTGCGCCCCGCCGTATCGAGGTCGTCCGCCCAGTCGCGCAGGCGATTTCGCAGGTGCTCGCGCTGCGCGGGCGTAGCGGCGTCGACGAGCGCCACCATCAAGCGGATGCTGGCCGCACGCTGGCGGGCGAAGGCGGCCACCACCTCGGGGCTGCGATCGCGCCGCCAGTCGTTGAACCAGCGCTCGAGCCGTTCGCGCTGTTCGATGGCGTTCTCCTGCGAATCGCCACCGAGCGCGGCGAGCAGGTTGCGCAGGCGGCGCTCGCGCTCGGCGATCCACAGACGGTCGTCGAAGCTGCCGCGCTCGATGGTTTGGGCGATCACTTCACGCTGCACCGCCGAGACGCTGCCGAACCAGTCGTCTGCAGAATCCTCGAGGCGTTCGCGCCGGCGCGCCCGCCGCGCCGCGATCGTTCCATCGAGATGCTTCTCGGCGTATTCGCGCTGGCGCTCGGCCACGCGCGACGCAACACGCTCCAGTTCGGCTGGCGTCAGCGGCGGCAATTGCGGCAACAGCGCCTGCGAAAAGCGCGCGGACACCCGATCGGCATGCGCTTC
>CBDULG010000446.1:0-2365 GCA_965367985.1 uncultured Rhodocyclaceae bacterium | reverse complement strand
CATGATGAGGACGCGGCCCGAGGTGAGCTGGACCTACCTGGCGCAAATCGAGGCGACCTGCCGGGGGGCGCAGCCCAATGCGGCGCATCACATCATCGCCGGCATGAGTGCCACCCATCCCGGGTCGATGGTGCTGACCCAGAATGTCGATGGCTTTCATCGACGTGTCGGCACCGCCGGTTTGGTCGAGATTCATGGCAACCTGCATCACATCAGCTGCATGGAATGCGGTCGCGGTCGGCCGGTGCCGGATTTCGACGGTTTGACGATTCCACCTGCGTGCCCGACCTGTGGCGGCGCGATGCGGCCCGACGTCGTGCTGTTTGGAGAAGACCTGCCGCAGCGCGCCATCCTGCAACTGCAGCATGCGCTCGACACTGGCTTCGATCTGGTGATGTCGATCGGCACCTCGAGCCTGTTTCCCTACATTGCCGGTCCGGTGATCTGGGCGGCCGAGGATGGCGTGCCAACGGTGGAGATCAACCCCGGCCGCACGCCGGTGAGCGACATCGTGCGATACCGCCTGCCGATGCGCGCTGCCGAGGCGATGGAGGCGATCGAAGCACGGCTGGCATGAACAATGTCTCGGAGTGTCCGCCGGGTGCGCGTCGCTGGCGTAGGGCGTCAATAGGCGCAAGCCGTATCGCGCCGATCGAGGGCTGGCATAGCGCAATGGCCTTCAGTGACAACGCCTGCTCGACGAGCCGATCATGGCTGCGATTCCACCGCCAGCGTCCCGGACGCCCGCGATTCCTCCACGAGCACAAAACGATCATTTCGGCCCGTCTCGGCAAGTGCCTGCGCCGCGGCCTCGATCAAGGTCTTGGCGGCCGGCCGATCGGCGGGCGCCACGCTGACCTGCCAGCGCTGCGGCAGATGCGCGACGATTCGGGCGACAAAGTCTGACGTCGAGCTCGTCAAGGGTAGCGTGAAACTGATGGCATCTTGATCCACGCCACTCTCGGCACGGCCTTGCGGTGTTGATTGGGGTTCGGGTGCAATCGCGTTGGCCACGGGCGTGGCTCCATCGCCCGCTGGCGCGGAGCCGGCGAGCCTCGCCGGTGGCGCCGAAGCGCCCACGGCTGAGGGCGAGCGTGGCGCTTCGCCTTCCGCGAGTTTAGCGACAGGTTGCGGCACCTCGCGCGATGCTTGTGGACGCGTTCGCGTCGGCGCGAGTTCGGCCGCCAATGGTGTGGATTCGACCTTTGCCATCGGCGCGGCAATGCGGTCGACGGAATCCTTTCGATCTTCCATGGCAGCCGTTGCCGGTGCGCGGCGTAAGGTTTCACTGCGCTCCCGCGAAAAGCCGGCGCGGCTTGCTTCGCGCTGAGGGCCTGCCGCGGCAGGCGGCGACGGCGTGGGCTCGGCGGCTGGCGGGGGCGCCGGGCTTGCCGGGGCAATGGCAGCAGCCATCTCGGCATCGGATTCTTGCGCTACGCGCGACGCCTGCGGATCGAACCACAATTGCACCGCCACACCGAGGGCGAGCATCGCGGCAACGGCACCGCCCGCCCTGGCGAGCGACGGCCAACGCCACACGCGGCGCGACGCATTCGGGCGATCGGGAGGAGTGGACGCCTGCGCGCGCAGCCAGCGTTGCGCTGCCGGGCCGAGTTCGTCGATGGCCGGATCGTCGCCGCGTGCGGCGGCGGCGATCAGCGCATCGCGGCGCGGGCGTTGGGCTGCGTCGAGTCGCTCGGCCTCGGCCATCACCGCCGCTTCCAGGTGTGCGGGCGGCTCGAAACCGGCTATCGTTTCCTCCGTATCGAGCGCATCGAGCGCGGCAAACAAATGCGCTTCCATCCCGACCGGCGGTTCAAAGCCCAGCTGCGCGCGCAGCGCGCCGGCCAGCCGTCCTTCGCCTGCGATGAAGCGTTCGAAGTCGGCGCTCATGCGGGTGCCTCGAGCTGTTCGCGCAGGCGGCGAAAGGCATAGCGCAGGCGGCTCTTGACGGTTTCGAAACCGACGCCCACAGTGGCGGCGATGTCCTCCAGTGCCATGTCGGCAAAAAAGCGCAGTGCGACCACTTCGCGCTGCGCAGCCGGTAATTCGAGCAGCGCGGCATGCACGCGCCGCGCGTTCTGGCGCAGGCGCAATTCCGCCTCGGGCGAGAGGTCGCCGTCGTCGCCCGCTTCGGGCAGCGCGCTGTCGTCAACCGTGGTCCGATGCCACGCGCTGCCCACCGTGTCGCACCACAGATTGCGCGCGATCTGGAAAAGGAAAGTGCGAAACGCTGCTGTCGGCGCGTAGTCGCCACAGCGCGAAAGCACCCGTATCCAGGTGCTTTGCGCAACGTCTTCTGCGGCTTTGAGATCGCCACCGGCCAGCCAGGCGATGTAGTTGAACAGCGCGCGGTTGTGCCGGC
>CBDULG010000445.1:0-2383 GCA_965367985.1 uncultured Rhodocyclaceae bacterium | reverse complement strand
TACGAAAAGCTCTGGTCGAGTCACGTCGTCCGTGAAGACGAGGGCGGCACGGCGCTGATCTATATCGACCGCCATTTGGTGCACGAAGTGACCAGCCCGCAAGCGTTCGAGGGACTCAAGCTGGCGGGGCGCAAGCCCTGGCGCGTCGGCTCGATCGTCGCCACGGCGGACCACAACACGCCGACCGACCACTGGGACGAAGGCATCAAGGATCCGATCTCGCGCCAACAGGTCGAAACGCTCGATGCCAACATCCGTGCCAACGGCGCGCTGGCCTATTTCCCGTTCCGCGACGCGCGCCAAGGCATCGTTCACGTGATTGGCCCCGAAAACGGCGTAACGCTGCCTGGCATGACCGTGGTTTGCGGTGACTCGCACACTTCCACCCACGGCGCGTTTGCCTGCTTGGCGCACGGTATCGGCACGTCGGAGGTCGAGCATGTGCTGGCCACGCAGTGCCTGCTGCAGAAGAAGTCGAAGACCTTGCTTATCCAGGTCGACGGTCAGCCGGCGCCGGGCGTCACCGCCAAGGACATCGTGCTCGCCGTGATCGGCAAGATCGGTACCGCCGGAGGCAGTGGCTACGCGATGGAGTTCGGCGGCAGTGCGGTGCGTGCGCTGTCGATGGAAGGGCGCATGACGATGTGCAACATGGCCATCGAGGCGGGCGCACGTGCCGGGTTGATTGCGGTCGATGACATCACCATCGACTACCTGAAGGGGCGCCCGTATGCGCCGCAGGGCGCGCAGTGGGATCAGGCGGTCGAATACTGGCGCACGCTGCGCTCGGACGAAGGCGCGGTGTACGACAAGGTGGTGACGCTCGACGCGGCGACGATCCGCCCACAAGTCACCTGGGGCACGTCGCCCGAGATGGTCACCGATATCGACGGCGCGGTGCCCGATCCGGCCAGCGTCAACGATCCGGTCAAGCGCGAAGGCATGCAGCGCGCGCTGGTTTACATGGGTCTGCAGGCCGGTACGCCGATTAAGCAGATCGGGCTTGACCGCGTGTTCATCGGTTCGTGCACCAATTCGCGCATCGAAGATCTGCGCGCCGCCGCCGAGGTGACCAAAGGCCGCCATAAAGCCGGTTCGGTCAAGCAGGTGATGGTGGTGCCGGGGTCGGGGCTGGTCAAGCGGCAGGCCGAAGCCGAGGGGCTGGACAAGATTTTTATCGCCGCGGGCTTCGAGTGGCGCGAACCGGGCTGTTCGATGTGTCTGGCCATGAATGCCGATCGCCTCGAATCAGGCGAGCGTTGCGCTTCCACGTCAAATCGAAACTTCGAGGGCCGGCAGGGTGCTGGCGGGCGCACGCACCTGGTCAGCCCGGCGCTCGCCGCGGCGGCGGCCATTGCGGGCCATTTCGCCGATGTCAGCGAACTGAACTGAGGGCGGCATGAAGCGGGCGATTTTTCTGTTGCTGGCCAGTGCCGCGCTGATCACGCTGCCGGCGTGCAATACGGTGCGCGGCATCGGCCAGGATGTCGAACAAGGCGGCAAGGCGATTCAGAAGGCGGTGAAATAGATGCGGGCATTTACTCAACTGGACGGAATGGTGGCGCCGCTCGATCGCGCCAATGTCGATACCGACGCCATCATCCCCAAGCAGTTTCTCAAATCGATCAAGCGCAGCGGCTTTGGCCCGAATCTGTTCGATGAATGGCGCTATCTCGATCATGGCGAACCGGGCGTGGACAACAGCAAGCGCCCGGTGAACCCCGAGTTCGTGCTCAACAAGCCGCGATACGCCGGCGCGCAGATCCTGCTCACGCGTGACAACTTCGGCTGTGGCAGTTCGCGCGAGCACGCGCCATGGGCGCTCGAGGACTACGGTTTTCGCGCCATCGTCGGTACCAGCTTTGCCGATATCTTCTTCAACAATTGCTTCAAGAACGGCCTGCTGCCGATCTGCTTGCCGGCTGCGGTAATCGATCGCCTGTTTGTCGACTGCGAGCAGAACGAAGGCTATCGGCTGACGATCGACCTGGCCGCGCAGACGGTGAGCGAGCCCGACGGCACGTCGCATGCTTTTGAGGTCGATGCCTTCCGCAAGGAATGCCTGCTCAACGGCTGGGACGAAATCGGCCTCACGCTGCAGCACGCCGATGAGATTCGCGCCTTCGAGGACAAGCGCAAGGCGGCGCATCCCTATTACTTCAGCTGACTTTTCCGCCGAGCGCGGCCCGGCCCCACGGCGACGATGGTCGCCGCTTTGGAGAGAAGAATGAAGATTTGCGTGTTGCCCGGCGACGGCATCGGTCCTGAAATCATCGCGCAGGCGCTTCGGGTGCTCGAAGCCCTGCACGGCGACGGCCTGGATTTCGTGCTCGAAACCGCGCGCATTGGTGGCAATGCGGTCGATGCCGACGGCGAGCCGCTG
>CBDULG010000444.1:0-2384 GCA_965367985.1 uncultured Rhodocyclaceae bacterium | reverse complement strand
CCGGCCGGCAAAGCCGACAGACTGACGCCAAAACCGGTCACCACACCGACGCCGAGCAGTGGGCCGAGCACCCACGCATTGCCCACGCGCAGTGCGGTCAACAGGGCGACGCCGCACAGGCTGGCGGCAAGCAGCGCCGGCAGCCGCGCCGCCACGACGACCGTGGCGAGCGGCTGATAGACGTCGCTGCCATGGGCGCCGAACCAGGTGAGGCCGAAGGGCACCAGCGCAACCACCACCATGATGCGTAGCGCATGAGCGGCGGCAATCCGGTCAACAGCGCCGTCAAAGCGCTCGGCGACCACGGCCATTTCTGAGGCGCCGCCCGGCAATGACGCGAAGAAGGCGGTGGGCCGATCCTCGTTGGAAAGCCGCGCCGTGAGCAGGGCACACAACAACCCGACCCCCAGCGCGGCGCCGGCGATCACGCTGACCAGCAATGCGTTGGCGGCCAGCAGTGCGAGTACGTCGGGCGTGAAATACAGCCCGAGCGCGGTGCCGATGGCCCACTGACCGGCCTGGCGGCCGCCGGGCAGCGGCCGTAGTGGCGCGCCGAGCATGCGCAGAATTGCAACGCTGAACAGCGGACCGAGCATCCATGGCAACGGACTGCGGACTGCCTGCGCGGCAAAGCCTGCGAGGCTGCCCAGCGCCAGCGTGAGGACGACGAGGGCGAGCCAGCGGGTGCGTTCGCCCGAGGCTTGCCGGCTCACGGCGATGGCGCGATCGTATCGCGCCACTGGCGCAGGAATTGCCGCCCTTTGTGTTGATCGAGGTAGGTCAGCAGACCTGTGCCGATGGCAATCGGGCGAAAGGCGCCGCCAAGGCGCTGGCGCAACTCCTCCGCCGCCTCGTCGGCAGGGACGTCCGCACGCACCGAGTAAAGCCCCGGATTCTTCGACAGCAGACGCTGGCCGCGCGGTGAAAGCAGATAATCCAGCCACAGCCGTGCGGCATGCGGATGTTTCGCCTGCCGGGCGATGAAGGCGACGCGGCTCATCACCAGGGTGTAGTCGCGCGGCAAGACCACCGCCAGCGTCGGGTCCTGCGCAGCGCGGATCATCGCGTACGAGCCGAGCAGGTTGTAACCGAGCACGGACTTGCCCGAGGCGATGCGGTCAAGCATCTCGGCGGTCGACGCCGTGGGTACGATGCCGACCCGGCCGAAGGCGTGAGCGAGCCGCCAGTAAACCACCGGATTGGCCAGCACATCCTGGCTGTGCAACAGGAAACCCAGCCCGGATCGCGCCGGGTCGTAGGTCGTCAGGCGGCCCCTGAAGCGCTCGGGGGCGCGCGCCAGCAGGCGCAGCAGTTCGGCGTGCGTACTTGGGACGTCAGCCTCGTGCAGCAGCCTGCGGTTGTAGACCATGGCGACCGGTTCGAAACTCGTGCCAAAGGCTTCGTCTTTCCAGTTCGCCCATTCCGGCAATGCCTCGGTCGCCGCCGAGCGATGGGCTTGCGCGTGGCCATCGTTCACCAGCTTGAGCTGCAGGTCCATCGCCGAACTCCACACCACGTCGGCGATGCCACCGTCCTTCGCTTCGGCGAGGAAGCGCCGATAGAGTTCGATGGAGGAGAGATCGTGGTAGTCGACACGCACCGCCGGATAGAGCTGCCTGAAGTCCGTGAGCAACTCGTGCGCCACACTCTCGTCCGTCGCTGCGTAGATCACCACTACGCCTTCCCGCGCGGCCGCTGTCTGCCGGTCGGCGTAGGACTGCCCGATCGCCGCCGGGGCGGCGGTGATGAGCGCGGCGGCGAGGACAATCAGGCGGGTGAGCGGGCGGGGCGATCGCAACATGTTTTTCTCCAGCGCATGCGCGCGCAGTCTTTGCGCGCGAAGTGCTTTTACGGCAGGATAATCGGCCGACAAGCTTTCGATCCACTTTCATTGCCATGCGCCTGCTTCTCGTGGAAGACCATGCCGATTTGGCCGAGTGGGTTTCAAAAGCGCTCACCAAGGCAGGTTACGCGCTCGATGTGATGACGCGCGGCGATGATGCCGATCACGTTCTGCTGACGCAGCCTTACGACGCGGTGATTCTCGATCTGTCGCTGCCGGGGCTTGACGGGCTCGAGGTGCTCAAGCGCATGCGTGCGCGCGAGGCCACCGCGCACACGCCGGTACTGATCCTGACAGCACGCGGCAGTACCGAGGAGAAGGTGCGCGGCCTCAATCTCGGCGCTGACGACTACTTGCCGAAACCCTTCGATCTTGCCGAACTCGAAGCCCGCCTCAAGGCTTTGCTGCGACGTGCCGGCAATCTGGTGCCGACGGTGCGCATCGGCGCGCTGGAGTTCGACACGAATTCCCGCCTGGCCAGCGTGGCCGGCACGCCGCTCGGACTGACGCCGCGCGAACTGGCCGTGCTCGAATTGCTGAT
>CBDULG010000443.1:0-2397 GCA_965367985.1 uncultured Rhodocyclaceae bacterium | reverse complement strand
GTGCGCGCATCCTCGCGGAGCGCTACGCCGAGACCCCCGACTGGTTCACCGCCGTGGGCCGTTACCACTCGCCAGGAGACGCGTCGCGTGCGCGCCGCTACGCACGGCTTGTCTATGCGCGCATGGCGCGAATCGAGCCGGCCTGACATGACGCCCCGCCCCATTCCTCGTTCTGCCGATCTCCTCCCTGTCGCCACCTTGGCGGCTTTCGGCGGGTGCGCGGGTACGCGAAACGCGCACCGGCGCACCCGCTGTCTTTCTTCGAGGCGTGTGCGATGAAACAGCAAGGGGCTGTCGAGGCGCTGCTGCGCCCGCCCATTGAACTGTACGCGTCGCTCGCCGCGCTGCTGTGTGCGCTCATCGCGTTCTCGGCGCCATGGGTATTCATGATGCCGCCGCATATCGGCTACATGGCCGGCACGATGGCGCTGGGCTTTGCGCTGTGGCGCGCGCGCGATGGCTGGTACGTGCTGCGCTACCAGCTTGGCCTGACCCGTTACAAGATCACCCGCATCGCGCCGCATAAACTGCCGCGCCTCGCGGACAAAATATATCTGGGCCATGGTTTCGCGTGGACCCAGCGCCATACCCAGCGCAAGATCGATGCGGATCGCCCTGAATCCAGGGCGTGGGTGGTTCCCGGCCGCGCAGTGCGAAGCACACGCGCGCTGCTCAAGGTGCTGCGGCGCACGCCACTGGCTTTCATCGCAGCCATCCTCCTGTCATCGCGCTGGTGGTGGAATCCGCTGGGCGATCAGCCCGACCTGGGCGGCACCCCGATATTGCATGGTGTCGAGCCGCACGAGGTGCCGGTGGGGCTGAGCCAAAAACACCGCAACGGCCACATGCTGGTGCTGGGCACAACGCGCGTGGGCAAGACCCGCCTGCTCGAGCTGCTCGGCACGCAGGATATTCGCGACGCCAAGGTGACGATCATCATCGACCCCAAGGGTGATGCCGATCTGATGCTGCGCGTCTATGCCGAAGCGGCGCGCGCCGGCCGTCTGGACGACCTGTATCTGTTCCACCTGGGCTACCCGGAGATTTCGGCGCGCTACAACGGCATCGGCAACTTCGGGCGGGTCACGGAAGTGGCCAACCGCGCGACCAACGCACTGCCCTCATCGGGCAACTCGGCGGCATTCAAGGAGTTCGCCTGGCGTTTCACCAATATCGTGGCCCAGGCACAGGTGGCGCTCGGACAGGTGCCGACCTACGAAGCGCTGCTGCGCGACATCACCGATATCGAACCGCTGTTCCTGCGCTACGCCGAGCATGCGCTAAATGCCCAGGCACCGGACAGCTGGGCCTTCGACGTTGATGCCACGGTAGCGCGCATCGAGCAGCGCAAGTTTCCGGTGCCGCGCGCGCTGCAAGATCGCAATCCGCGCCTGATCGCCATCGTCCACTACCTCAAGGAGAACCCGCTGGCCGACCCGGTATTGCAGGGGCTGGCCACGGCAGTGCGCTACGAGCGCAGCTTCTTCGAGAAGATCATCGCCTCGCTCGGTCCGTTCCTCGAAAAGCTCACCACCGGCGAGACCGGCAAGCTCATTTCCCCCGACTACTTCGATACCACCGACACGCGCCCGATCTTCGACTGGATGCAGGTCATTCGCCAGCGCGCCATCGTCTACGTCGGCCTCGATGCGCTCTCGGACAGTGTGGTGGCCAGCGCCGTGGGCAACGCCATGCTGGCCGATCTGGTGTCGGTGGGCGGCAAGCTCTACAAGAGCGGCATCGACCCACACCACCCGGACGGGCACATCGAGCTGCCCGAAGTGTGCTGCCACTTCGACGAAGTGAACGAAATCGCCGGCCCCGAGTTCGTGCCGATGGTCAACAAACTCGGTGGCAGCGGCTTTCGGATCACCGCCTACACGCAGACCATCCCCGACATCGAGGCACGGGTCGGGGACAGGGCCAAGGCCGAGCAGATCCTGGGCAACTTCAACCACGTGGTGATGCTGCGCGTCAAGAACGACAGCACGGCCGAGTTCTTCGCGCGCCAGTTACCCGAGGTCGATGTATCGCTGCTCACGGTCGTCTCCGGCGTCTCAGACACCGATGGTTCGACCGGCGTCGACTTCCTCTCACGCAACGAGGACCGCGTCTCCTCCCAACGTGTTCCGATGCTCAGCGCATCGGACATCATGCAGCTGCCCATGGGACAGGCCTTCGCACTGCTCGAAGGCAACCGTCTTTACAAGATTCGCATGCCATTGCCCGATGTGTCCGGCGACGCGTTCATTCCACCATCGCTGCGCGAAGTGGGCGATCGGATGCGCGCCAAGTACCGCAGTACTGAGCACTGGGCGGCTGAATCCGACTGGCTGGGCAACCACCCGATCGGCCTGACCGGGGCGGTAGCGGCA
This sequence comes from uncultured Rhodocyclaceae bacterium, assembly GCA_965367985.1. GTDB lineage: Bacteria > Pseudomonadota > Gammaproteobacteria > Burkholderiales > Rhodocyclaceae > Nitrogeniibacter. The sequence continues at coordinate 22 of CBDULG010000443.1, read as the reverse complement.
TGAGCACGAACAACAACACGGC
>CBDULG010000442.1:0-2397 GCA_965367985.1 uncultured Rhodocyclaceae bacterium | reverse complement strand
GACTGTCGGGGTCGGCATGCCCCATGACCACCATCGCGCCGATGAGCACGACGCCATGAATGAAGTTGGAACCAGACATGAGCGGCGTGTGCAGGATCACCGGCACACGGGAGATGACTTCGTAACCGGTAAACGCGGCCAGCACAAAGACGTATAGATAGACAATTCCATCCATGGTCGAATCCTCCGGTTAGAGATTGAGAGCTTTCTTGACGCCGTCGTTGCGGATCCCACCCTCGTGGGTGAGGCACGAGCCGGTCACCACTTCGTCTTCCCAGTCGAGCGCAAGCGCGCCGTCCTTGATGAACGGACTGATGAAGTTGAAGAGGTTTTTGGCATACATCTCGGATGCGTGAATCGGCATGCGGCTGGTGATATGCGTCGGCCCGATGAGCAGCACGTCGTGGCTCCATACCTTCTTGCCCGCTTCCGTGCCTTCGACGTTGCCGCCGCTCTCCGCCGCCATATCGACGACTACCGAACCCGGCTTCATGCGCGCGATCATCGCATCGGAAATGATCTTCGGCGCCGGGCGCCCAGGAATCGCCGCGGTGGTGATGAGCGCGTCGCACTGCGCCACCGCCTTGGCCAGCTTCTCGGCCTGCTGGGCCTTCTCTTCTTCGGTCAGCTCGCGCGCATAGCCGCCGCTGCCCGCCGCGGCCACGCCCGTATCGACAAATTTCGCACCGAGCGACTCGATCTGCTCGCGCGTTTCGGGCCGCACGTCATAGGCCTCGACCATGGCACCGATGCGTCGCGCGGTCGCGATCGCCTGCAGACCGGCCACGCCGGCACCGATGACCAATACCTTGGCCGGCCGGATGGTGCCGGCCGCGTAGGTGAGCATGGGAAAGAACTTGGGCGAGTGGTCGGCGGCGATCAGGGCGCACTCGTAACCAGCCACCGCGCCTTGCGAGGACAGCACGTCCATGCTTTGCGAGCGCGTGATGCGCGGCAACAGTTCGAGCGCAAAAGAGGTAATGTTCTTTTCGCTCAGCAGCGTGGCGCGCTTGACATCGGACCAGGGCTGCAGCATGCCGACCAGCACCGCGCCGGCCTTGAGTGAGCCGATCGCCTTCTGACTGGGCGGAAGAACACACAGCAGCACATCGGCCGCCGAATAGACGTCGGCCTGCCCATCCACCCACTTGACCGATTCGAAACTGCTGTCGGGAAAATGCGCCGCCTCGCCAGCACCTTTCTGGATTACGACTTCCGCGCCCAGCGCGATGTATTTCTTGACTACCTCCGGCACGACAGCCAGCCGGCGCTCGCCGGGGACAGTCTCTGCGGGCACGCCAATAACCATGGGCATGGGGTGTCCTCCCTGAGTGATCTTGGTTTTTCGGATTGTAGGTCCGTCAACTTCTGCGGCGGCTGCTCTCCCTCGTGCCGGCATTGCGAGCGACTGGTACCCATCCTCTGCATCATACTGAAAGACACACACACCGCAAGCTTTGGTTTCGAAAAATCGAACGCCAAATACACAATAAAATGAGACAAAAAAAGAAACATCACGTACGAAAAACCCGACCGAGCGCTGGGAAAAAGGCCGGATTGCCACCCGGTTCACTGGTCCACGTCGGCGAGATCCGCACACCGCAGCCCGTGGCAACCGTGCTCAGCTTCGACGGCGCGCACCTCACTGAAGAGGTGCTGCCAAACACCGAAGCAATCGCGCACCATCATTTCGGACATTCCCGCGTCTGGCTCAATGTGCATGGCCTGCAGGACGCGACATTGATCAAGGCCATTGGCGAGCGCTTCGGCTTGCATCCGCTGGTGCTCGAAGACATCCTCAATACGGGGCAACGTCCGAAGATTGACGACTATGGCGACTACATTTACCTCGTCGTGCGAATGTTCGCCTGGGGCGAAACGACGCACACCCTCGAAGCCGACCAGATCAGCATCGTCATCGGAAAGGATTTTGTTCTGTCGTTCCAGGAACGGCCTACTGGCGTCTTCGAACCGACGCGCCAGCGCCTGCGTTCCGGCGGATCGCCGCTGCGGCTACGTGGCATAGACCATCTCGCCCACGCGCTTATCGACAGCATCGTCGATCGCTACTTTGCCGTCGTGGATGCGCTCGGCGTGGTCACGGAGTCGATGGAAGACGAAGCGATGGGCAAGCCGACGCCCGATGTGCTGCAGCGGCTCAATGCCGTCAAGCACGACGTCATTACCGTGCGGCGCGCCGTATGGCCGTTGCGCGAGGTACTGGGCACGCTGGCACGCACCGACAATGCGTTTTTCGGCGAGGACATGGGCCCCTATTTTCGGGACGTGCTTGATCACACCCTGCACGTCGTCGAATTGCTCGACGACGTGCGCGATCTTCTCGGCGACGTACTCAATGTTCACCTGTCGAACGTGAGCAATCGGCTCAATCAGGAA
>CBDULG010000441.1:0-2403 GCA_965367985.1 uncultured Rhodocyclaceae bacterium | reverse complement strand
CCACGACCATAAATCAACACATGCAGATCCGGATGGCGGGCAAGCACGCCCGGCAGCGCCGCCAGCAGATGGCGGTGGCCCTTGCGTGGGATGAGTTGCGCCACCATGCCGGCGAGCGGCGCGTCGGCCGGCAAGCCGAGGGCAGTGCGAAACGCCGCCTTGTCGTAGTCGCGAAGATACGGTGTGGCATCGACCGCGCTGCGCACCGTGGTGACCTTTTCGGCGGCCAGTCCCTCACTCAGCAGCACCGTGCGGATGCCCTCGGAGATGGTGATGACGTGGTCGTAAAGTCGGTATTTGGCGGCGACGATCCAGCGCGCTTCGGGGTTGTCGACGCGGCGTGAGAGTACGCACGGTACCCCGGCGAGTCGCGCTGCCAAGCCGCCCCACAGATCGGCGCCGCGGCGGCTGTGGATGTGCACGAGGTCGGGGCGATGGGTGCCAATCGCCCGTTTGAGGCGCAGCGCCAGCCCAATATCCGCGTCGCCGCCCATCGGCATCGCCAGCACCTCGGCGCAGGAACGCGCGGGGTCGGCAATGTGTGCAGCGGTAGGGCAGGCGAGCAGATTGCGCACGCCGCGCTGTACCAATCCTTCCATGATGTAGAGCACCTGCCGCGCGCCGCCGTACAGATGCCGGCCGGATTCGACATGCAGCACCTTCACGCGTCGGCCTCGATGCCTGCGTGCACGGCAAGCACGTCGCGCGCTTCGAACATCACGCGCTCGGGGCGGATGTCGCGCAGGCAGGTGAAGGCGCCGTGGCAGGTCGGGTGGCGGCGGCAAGGCGAGCAGTGCAGGCCGAGCCAGATGACCCTTGCGTTGGCGCGGCCGGTGTCGAGGTAGGGTCGCGTCGAGCCGAACAGCGCCACCGTTGGCGTGTTGAACGCGATGCCCATGTGAGTGAGACCGGTGTCTACGCCGACCAGCAGCCCGGCACGCTGAACGAGCGCCGCGGCGACCGCCAGATTGGTCTCGCCCGCCAGCGTGATCGCGCCCGGCATGTGCGCAATGAGCGATTCAGCGGCAGCGCGGTCCGCGGGTCCGCCGAGGATCACCGGCGTCAACCCGAACTCGTCATTCACCCGCGGGCCGAGTGACTGCCAGGCGTCGTCGAACCAGTGTTTTTGCGGCCGGGTGGTGAAAGGGGCGAACACCGCGTAGCGGCCGGCTTCGAGTCCGTGTGTGGCGAGCAGTGTGTCGGCGGCCTCGGCCACTTCGGCACCGACATGCAGTCGCGGCAGGAAGTCGCCGGTTTGCAGGCCGAGTTGCTGCGCAAGATAAAGGTACTCCGAACTGATCCGCGCCGCCTCGCCCCCCTTGGGAACGACCTTCGTCATCAGCCACTGGCTGCCCTCGCGCGAGCCCAGTCCGACGCGCCGCGGCGCTCCCGACAGCCGGGCAAGCACACCGCTCTTGAGCAGGCTTTGCATGTCGATCGCGGTATCGAAATGACAGGCTCGCAGCGCGCGCGCGAAGCCGCGCACTGCACCAAACAAGGCACCGAAACGCCGGGCTTGCCAAAGCTCTTTCCACTCGGCTTTTGGCCACAGGATCAGCTCGTCGATGCTTGGATCGGCTTCGAGCAGCGTGTGGATGCCGGGCTCCACCAGCCAGGCTACATGCGCGTCCGGGTAGGTGGTTTTGAGCGCAGCGGCGAAAGGCGAGGCGAAGACCACGTCGCCGATGGCCGAGGTGCGGATGATGAGAAAGCGGGTATCAGGCATGCGCATGCGGGCTAACGGGCGACAAAGCGTAAAAAGGCCTGCGCGAATTCATCGATGTCCGCGTGGGCCAGGACGCGTTCGCGCAAACCTGTCGAAAGTCGCGCGCGATTGGCCGGGTCGCAGGCGAACTCGATCTGCGCTACCCATTCTTCGTCATCTCTGGCATAGAGGACGCCCTCGACATCAACGCGTTTGAAATCGCCCACGGGCGAGGCCACGGTCGGTACATTAAAAAAGCCGGGCTCCAGCGTCTTGAGCGCCGATTTGCTGCGATTGAATGGGGTGTCTTCAAGCGGTGCGAGGTTGAGATAACTGTCGCGCAGCACAAAGGGGTAGTCCTCGAAGGCGACCTTCTTGCGTGTCAGCAGGCGCGGATGGCTGAACGGCAGGGTGATCGGGCCGACCAGTTGGACCGACAGGTCGGAATTCTCATCGAGCACGCGTTGCAGCGGGGCGGCAATGAGCGCTATGTCGCGGTCGTGGGTTCGCGTGCCGCTGAAGTAGGTGAGCATGCGGCCCGGCGCAACAGTGGGTGCGGGAGGAATCGCGTGCCACGCGGCATGAACCGCGTTGGGGATGATGTTGACTGGCGCGGCCGGATGCAACGCGCTGAAGCGCCGGGCGAGTTCTTCGGTGGAGAACACAAGGCGATCGAGCCGGGTCAGCGCGTCGCCATG
>CBDULG010000440.1:0-2418 GCA_965367985.1 uncultured Rhodocyclaceae bacterium | reverse complement strand
TCTGGAAGCGACGGTTTTGTTCGTCGTCGGTGACCGAAAACCAGTATTTGACCAAAATGGTGCCGGAGCGGATGAGCATCTTTTCGAACTCCGGCACTGAGCGGAAGAATTCTTGATATTCCTCATCGCTGCAAAAACCCATCACGCGTTCGACGCCGGCGCGGTTGTACCAACTGCGATCGAACAGCACGATTTCGCCACCGGCGGGCAGGTGACTGACGTAACGCTGGAAATACCACTGGGACTTCTCGCGCTCGCTCGGTGCCGGTAGCGCGGCAACCCGGCACGCCCGCGGGTTGAGGCGCTGCGTGATGCGTTTGATGGCGCCACCCTTGCCGGCGGCGTCGCGCCCCTCGAACAGCACCACCAGTTTGAGCTTGTGGTGCATCACCCAGTCCTGCAGCTTAACCAGCTCGCCCTGTAGCCGAACCAGCTCCTGAAAGTACAGCCGGCGGTCCATGTCGCGCTCGGCGCTGTCGGAACCGCGCGTGTCGTGATCGAGCAGCGCCTCCATGCGATAGTCGTCGAGTTCCATCTCCAGCTCTTCGTCGAAGCTGTCGAGTAGCTCGTCATGAAGGTGGGGGTCGCGACCGACATCGCGCGCGAAACGCTTGGGACTCATTTGAAGCATCTCCGTCCTGTGGTGACTGAGATGATATTACGGAACGGGAAGGCGGAAAAATTAGGGCGTGCGCGTACCTGATGGCATCGAAATACGCCTGCCTGTAAATCGTTCCGATCGCTTGTTGTAGCCGTCCGGACGCCGGGCGTCACGCCATCGATTGCCCGTCACGTGCAAGCCAGACACAGCGCCGGGCGAGAATTTCGGTCGGGTCGAGCAGCGCGACCGATTGGCGGATATCGGGCGCGATTTCGATCAGCGGCAGTTCGGTACAACCGAGGATGATCGCCTGGGCGCCCTTGCCGAGCATGTGCTCGATGGCGGCCGCCAGGTGCTCGCTGCATTCCCCCGCGGTGTGCCCGGCCTTGACGCCGCGTTCACCATAAATCGATTGCATCACGCGCTCCTGAACCGGCGCGTCAGGCACCAGTAATGTCATGCCCGCGGGTTCGACGATCTCGCGATAGACGCCGCTCGCCACAGTGCCCGAGGTCGCCAACAGGCCGAGCCGGCTGACTTCGGGCATTTGCGCCCGAACGTAGGCGACAACCTCGGACAACATATTCACGATCGGAATGCCGAGGTGCGGCTGGATTCGCGTCACGTACGCGTGCGCGGTGTTGCAGGGAATGGCCACTGCATTTGCGCCGTCCGCTTCGAGGCGCTTGCAGGTGGCGAGCATGGCGATCGTGGGGTCTTCGCCACTGCCGATGAGATTGGCCGTGCGGTCGGGGATCTGGGGGTTCTGCTCGACGACGACCTTGATATGGTCCTGGTCGCGGCTCGCCTGCGTGAGGCGCACGATCTTGTGCATGAAATCGACCGTGGCCGCCGGTCCGACGCCGCCGACGACACCGAGCTTGAAGGCGCGCGCGGGAGGCTCGGCTTCGACGCCGATGGCGAATTCGGCGTACACCAGATTGGAGTCGATCAGCGGCACCGGCACCCGCGGACGCAGCACGTCGGTCATCACGGCAACCTCGGTCATGCCCGGCAAAATGAGCTCCGCGCCGTCAGCAACAAGGCGCGTGCACACGTCGACGAGTTGCTCGACGCATTCGCCGCCATGATGGCCGGCGCGAACGCCTTGGGCACCATAGATGGCATTCATCAGGCTTGCAGACTGCTCCTGCGGGTCGGGATAGATGATGTTGGCGATACCCTCGAATTCGCGTTCGAAGATGCCGGATTGCTGGACGTAGGTCGACGTCAGCACGCCGATCGTTTTCACGTCCGGGTGTTCCCGCCGGACCCGGTCCCGCAGCGCGTCGAACAGGCTGACAACGCGAATGTCGAGTTCGGGCGTGACCTCGTTGAGGAAGGTGTGCGAGACGAAGCAGGGGATCAGCGCGACGTTGATGCCGCGCGCTTCCATCGCCTTGAGCACGTTATAGACATAGAACTTGCGGCGCGTCGGGTCGTAGGTTGGTTCGGCAGCGGCCTGGCCTTCGTCGAAGTGACGCTGCTCGAAAGCGATATCTGCGCCGCGCATTTGCGCACTGCGTTGCGTCGCGCGGATCATCTTCGACAAAAGGTCCGCGCCGCCGATTGCGCCCAATCCACCGACGACGCCGTACTTGTGTTGCAACTGGCCCTTCCCGATGCTGTTCGACACGACGTGCCTCCCGATGTGTGGTGACCCTAGAAACCGCAGTTGACCGCTTGTCGGTCTAGGGAAGTTATTGGGGACATTGACTATTTTGCCTTCGACAGCCAACACCCGCCAGGTGAGTGCGCTACACGCCCGATTGCACGACTGGCGGGCCGCCTGACGGCGTTGCTCGTCGTAGCAGGGG
>CBDULG010000439.1:0-2426 GCA_965367985.1 uncultured Rhodocyclaceae bacterium | reverse complement strand
ATGTGACCGTGGTCGATCCGCGTGCCGACTTCGAATGGACGCCCAACATCCATGAAATCCTGTCGGGGGTGAAAGACCGCGAGGGCGTTACGCTGCCGCGGGCCGAATGCGTCAACCGTTACGGCCACAGCTTTATCCAGGATCTCGTCACCGGCATCGACTGCGACAGCAACACGGTGACCACAGAGAGCGGGCACACGCTGCCCTACGATGCGTGCCTGGTTGCAGCCGGCAGCATGAGGACGACCTTCGGTATCGAGGGCGCGGACGAACACGCGCTGGGCTTCCGCTCTGTCGACGACGCCGAGCGGATCGCGGCCCGGCTCGACAAGCTTGCCACGCGCAAGCGCCCGGCCTCGGTGGTTATCGTGGGCGGCGGCGTGTCGGGCATCGAAGCGGTGGGTGAGATCCTGCGCCGACGCGGGCAGGGCGACGCTTTCAATATTCACATCGTCGAGATCGAGTCGGACATCCTCGACCAGCAGCTCGACGGCCTGGCCCGCGATGCGGCCGAGCGATTCGCATCCTACCCGGTGTCGGTCCACACGAACGCCGTGGTCAAAGCGGTGAGTGCACGCAGCGTCCTGCTCGAGAGTGGTGAGAAGCTCGCCGCGGACCTGTGCATCTGGTCGGCCGGCATGGCGTTGCCCGATTTCCTGCGCGATGCCGGGCTCAAGGGCGCCGACGATCAATGGCTGCCCGTGGACGAGATGCTCAGGAGCGACTACGCGGACAATGTCTTTGTGGCCGGCGATTGCGCGGCGCTGCCCGCGCCGATTCGCAAACAGGCCTACTACGCGATGGACATGGGTGAGGTGGCCGGCGACAACATCGGCCGCCTGCTCGAAGGCCGGCGCCTGAAACCTTTCTGTCCGAAGCCCATGCCGATGCTGATTTCGTTCGGCGACATCACGACCTGGCTGGTGGTGGGTGACGCTGCCGTCGCGAGCCCGCTGCTGGCGGCCGCCAAGGAAGGCGTTTACCAGGCCACGATGGCGCGCCTCGCCTCGCCACACGAACCACTCCGGTACTCGGCGGATATCGTGGGACGTGCCGTGATGGCCACGCGGCAGCTCCTGTTGCCGCAGCTAACGCCCCGCAAACTCTTCCTCGGGCTCACCGGAAGCCGCGTTATCTTCTAAGACCTTCGCCAACCGATGAACATACCGATCTATCAAGTCGACGCGTTCACGCTGGGCCCGTTCTCCGGCAACCCGGCGGCGGTTTGTCCCCTGGATGCCTGGCTGGATGACGCCACCCTGCAGAGTATCGCGGCTGAAAATAACCTCTCGGAGACGGCCTTCATCGTCGCGAGCGATGCGGGCTACGACCTTCGCTGGTTCACACCGGCGATCGAGGTGGATCTCTGCGGCCACGCCACGCTGGCTGCCGGCTACGTCGTCCTCAATCACCTGCAGCCGGATCTCGACGCGGTGGCGTTCGAGACACTCAGCGGCAGGCTGATCGTCAGCCGCGATGGTGACCGGCTGTCCATGGACTTTCCCGCCCGGGCGCCAACGCCGGTCGCTGTCTCGCAGGCGCTCAGCGAGGCATTGGGCGAAGCGCCCTCGGAGGTGCATGCGTCGCGAGACATTGTGGCGGTGTACGACGATGAAGCGAGTGTCCGCCGCCTGTCGCCCGACCAGGCCAGGCTGCTGGCACTCGACGAGGGTCTCGGCGTCATCGCCACGGCCAAAGGCGATGCCGTTGATTTCGTGTCGCGCTTCTTCGTGCCCAAGGCCGGCATCGCCGAGGACCCGGTTACCGGGTCGGCGCACTGCACGCTGGTGCCGTTCTGGGCGGAACGGCTGGGCAAGTCACGGCTCGTCGCGCACCAGGTGTCACCGCGCGGCGGCGAACTGCATTGCGAGCACCGAGGTGATCGCGTCATCATGAGCGGCCGGTGCACGCTCTTTCTGACCGGCAGTATTCATCTTTGAAGCAGAGCCGGTCGTAAGAGAACGATGCGCATCCAAAACGCGACGAATCGGCCGCGTGGCGCATCTACGGGTGTGAGTTTTCCCATAAGAACGCATACCAAGGAGAATCCGATGCCGCGAGCGCGAGCTTACCGTGGGTACCCGACTGTCATCTTCTGCCTGGCATTGCTGCTGGCCGGTAACGCCATGGCCGCGCCGGCGGACGAGCGCGACGCCGCCGTGTTCGGGCACGTGCAGGCCTTCGAGAAATCGGCCGAGGTTGATACCGGTGAACTGCTGCGCGAGTTCGAGAATGAGCGGCTGGCCACAGCGTGGCTTGCCGAGACGACGCCCGAGGAGCGCCTGGCCTTGCTGCGCGGGATTCAAGAGGCCGCTGCGGCCGCCGGCGGCGCCATGGTCGAGGAAAACAACGGCGAGATTCGCCTCGAGCTCATGGGCAGGAGCTCGTTCGTCGTGCTGTTCCGGGTACAGGACGAACCGCCGTAT
>CBDULG010000438.1:0-2430 GCA_965367985.1 uncultured Rhodocyclaceae bacterium | reverse complement strand
TGGGCTTCCCCGGCTACTTCCTGATCGTGGCGGATTTCATCAACTGGGCCAAGCACAACGGCGTGCCCGTGGGGCCGGGGCGCGGATCGGGTGCCGGCTCGCTGGTCGCCTATGCGCTGCGCATTACGGATCTCGATCCGCTCGAATATTCGCTGCTGTTCGAGCGCTTCCTCAATCCGGAGCGGGTGTCGATGCCCGACTTCGACATCGATTTCTGCCAGGACAACCGCTACAAGGTGATCGAGTACGTGCGTCAGCGCTATGGCGCCGATGCGGTCAGCCAGATCGCCACCTTCGGCACCATGGCTTCCAAGGCGGTGGTGCGCGACGTCGGCCGCGTGCTCGATCTGCCCTATGGCCTGTGCGACCGTCTGTCCAAACTGATTCCGATTGTGCAGGCCAAGCCGCTGTCGCTCAATGCGGCGCGCGATCAGGAGCCGCAGATCGACGAGATGATGGACGATCCCGGCGACGGCGAGTCGATTCAGGAGTTGTGGAGCCTCGCCGAACCGCTTGAAGGCTTATCGCGCAATGTCGGCATGCAGGCCGGCGGCGTCCTGATCGCGCCCGGCAAGCTCACCGACTTCTGCCCGCTGTACGTGGCCGACGGCGAGGACGCCACGCCGGTGTCGCAGTTCGACAAGGACGACGTCGAGTCGATCGGCCTGGTCAAGTTCGACTTCCTCGGCCTGCGCAACCTGACCATCATCCAGTTGGCCGTCGACTACGTCGAACAGCTCAGCGGCGAGCGCCCCGACCTCAACGCGCTGGCCTTCGACGACCCCGCTGCCTACCAGATTCTCAAGGACGCCAACACCACGGCGATCTTCCAGGTCGAATCGGACGGCATGAAGAAGCTGCTCAAGAAGCTCGGCCCCGACCGCTTCGAAGACATCATCGCCGTGCTCGCGCTCTACCGTCCGGGCCCGCTCGGCTCGGGCATGGTGGACGACTTCATCCTGCGCAAGAAGGGTCAGCAGACCATTGATTACTTCGACGACGCGCTCAAGGGTTGTCTTGAGCCGACCTATGGCGTGATCGTGTATCAGGAACAGGTGATGCAGATCTCGCAGATCATCGGCGGCTACACGCTCGGCGGCGCTGATATGCTGCGCCGTGCGATGGGCAAGAAGAAAGCCTCCGAGATGGCGCGCCACCGCGAGATCATGCGTGAGGGCGCGAAGAAGCAGGGCTTCTCTGAAGCCTTGGCGATGCAGCTCTTCGACCTCATGGAGAAGTTCGCCGAATACGGCTTCAACAAGTCGCACACCGCCGCCTACGCAGTGATCACCTATCACACCGCCTGGCTCAAGGCGCACCACTGCGCGGCCTTCATGGCGGCGACGCTGTCCTCGGACCTCGACAACACCGACACCATCAAGATTTTTTTCGAGGACGCGCGCGCCAACGGCCTGACGGTGTTGCCGCCCGACGTCAATACCTCGGATTTTCGCTTCGTGCCCAACGACCGCGAATCCATCCGCTATGGCCTTGGCGCCGTCAAGGGCGTCGGCGAGCCCGCGGTGCGCGCCATCATTGCGGCGCGAGAGGGCCGGTCGTTCAAGGATCTGTTCGATTTTTGCGAGCGCGTCGATCGGCGCGCGGTCAATAAGCGCGTGGTCGAAGCGCTGGTGCGCGCCGGCGCCTTCGATGCACTCGACAACGACCGCGCCAAACTTGTTGCAAGCGTGCCGGTGGCGATGGAAGCGGCCGAACAGATCGCCGCCAATGCCATGCAGGGCGGGTTATTCGATGCGCTGCCCGATGGCGGCGGCCCGATGGCCGAGTACGCACGCGTGCGCCGCTGGACCGAGCGCGAGCAACTCAAGGAAGAAAAAACGGCCATCGGCTTTTTTCTCTCCGGTCATCCGTTCAACAGTTTCAGGAGCGAAGTGACGCGCTTCGTGCGCCGCACATTGGCGCAGCTCGAGCCCTCGCGCGAACCGGTCACGCTGGCCGGCGTGGTGATGGAGGTACGCACCAAGATCACCGCACGCGGCAAAATGGCTTTCGTGGTGCTCGACGATGGCAGCGCAGTGCGCGAGGTGTCGGTGTTCGCCGAGGTTTTCGATGCGCAGCGCAGCAAGGTCGTCGTTGACGAAGTGCTGGTGGTCGAAGGCAAGGTCAGCCACGACGATTTTTCCGGCGGTCTGCGAATCATCGCAGACCAGCTTACCAACCTGGCGGAAGCGCGCGGGCAGCATGCGCGCGCACTCAAGATTCGCCTCAACGGCGAAGTCACCGAAGCCGGCGGCGCGAGTGCGGCCGCGCAACGCCTCGAAAACCTGCTCATGCCTTATCGCGACGCCGGCTGCCCAGTGCGCGTGTGCTACCGCAACGCCGACGCAGAAGGCGAGCTGCCTTTCGGGCCCGAGTGGCGCGTGCGTCTCGATGAATCATTGCTTGACGGACTGCGTGAGTGGTTGCCGG
>CBDULG010000437.1:0-2443 GCA_965367985.1 uncultured Rhodocyclaceae bacterium | reverse complement strand
CGTCGCCGATCAATGCGACACGTTTCGCCACGGGTTGCGCCACGCGCATCAGACGCAGCGGAAAAGCGGCCGCGGCGGTTTCCAGGCTGAGCGTGCCGAGCGTGCAATTTCCGGCTTCGGCGACGCGTTCGCAGAGGGCCTCGGGCGGAAGCGCAACCAGTTCGTCGGCGAGCGCGTCGGGCGCCGACCAGACGATCGAAATGCGGTTGTCGGGAAGCGGCAGCCAGGCGAGGATGCTGCCCTCGAGAAACCACTGAAAGGCGGTGTTGCGGTGGGGCGTTTCGCAGCGGAAGTTAGCGACCACGCCTTTTTCGTCGTACGGTGTCACGTTGGCGTCAATCGCCATCTGCTCGCGCACCCATGAGCGCGCGCCGTCGGCAGCCACCACCAGCGCGGCGGTGAGTGTCGTGCCGTCGTCCAGCGTGAGCGTGGCGGAGTCTTCGCCGACGTTCAGTGCCGTCGGCCGCGCCGGGCAGAACAGGGTGAGGTTGTGCTGACGCTTGATGGTTTCCCACAGCTCGCGCTGCATGAGGCCGGATTCGACGATCCACGCCAGTTCGCGCAGGCCGCAGTCGTAGGCCGAAAAATCCAGCCGCCCGCCCGCATCGCCGAATATCTCCATGTCGTACACCGGCGTCAGCCGGTCGGCGTCGAGGTGTTGCCAGGCACCGATGGCGCTAAGGAAATCGACGTTGGCCGGGCTGACCGCGTAGATGCGGGCGTCCCAGCCCGAGGCGGGTGCGGGCGGACTCGATTCCACCACCGCTATCTTGAGACGGCTGGCGCGCAGCGCGGCCGCCAGGCTGGCGCCCGCGAGGCCGGCGCCGACGATCACCAGATCGAATTTCATGCAGCTTCCATCAAACAAGGGTGCGCAGGACGCCGATGCCCCGCCCGGGATTGAACGTTACCGCATCGGCGGCATGAGTCAAAACGGCTGTACTTTGCGGACCCACAGCGCCAGCGAAAAAAAGAAAGCACTGGAGAATCATCCCGCTCCCCGTCATTCCGGCGCAGGCCGGAATCCAGGCCTTCCAATTGCGAACGGCGCCCCACCCGACGCCGGGATGAAGCGCGCCAGACAAATCCTTGGTGAGTGGGCGCGTTTTTCTAATTCACGACATGCGTGCGCTCACCGCGTAAGCGCCGGGCGAAATAGGGAATAACTATTCATTGCATGGATATGTTCAATTAGATTTATCGGGCAGCCTTTTTTAACATGCATCCATCCCTTCAACGACAACCGCAAATCACAAGGAGTCATTCAATGTCGAGTCTGATCAACAGCAAGATCAAGCCTTTCAAGGCCACCGCCTACGTCAATGGCGATTTCAAGAACCTGACCGAAAAGGACTTGCTGGGCAAATGGTCCGTGGTGTTCTTCTACCCGGCCGATTTCACTTTCGTCTGCCCAACCGAGCTGGGCGACGTGGCCGACCATTACGAGCAACTCCAGAAGATGGGCGTCGAAGTGTATTCCGTATCGACCGATACTCACTTCACCCACAAGGCCTGGCACGACACGTCGGAGACGATCGGCAAGATTCGCTATCCGATGATCGGTGATCCGACCGGCACGATCACGCGCAACTTCGACGTGATGATCGAGGAAGACGGTCTGGCGCTGCGCGGCACCTTCGTGATCAACCCGGAAGGGGAGATCAAGGTCGCCGAAGTCCACGATCTGGGCATCGGCCGCGATGCCAAGGAATTGGTCCGCAAGATTCAGGCGGCGCAGTACATTGCTGCCCACCCGGGTGAAGTGTGCCCGGCCAAGTGGACGCCGGGTGAGGCCACGCTGGCACCTTCGCTCGACCTCGTCGGAAAAATCTGAGGCATTTGACGCCGGAAGCGCCGAACGCCCGGGGCGCGTGCCCCGGGCTTCTTTTTTCCCGGAATTCGACTAAGGAGGCTTTGCCCATGCTAGACGCCACCCTGAAACAACAGCTTTCGAGCTACTTACACAACGTCACCCAGCCGATCGAGATCGTCGCCAATGTCGACGATGGCGCCAAGTCGGCCGAAATGCTCGGCTTGCTGAATGAGATTGCCGGCTTGTCGACCCGGATCACGCTCGCCGAATCGCGCGATGCGGTGCTGCGTACGCCGTCCTTCGCCATCAACCGGCCGCGCGAGGACACGGGAATTCGTTTTGCCGGCATTCCCATGGGCCATGAGTTCACGTCGCTGGTGCTGGCGCTATTGCATGTCGGCGGTCACCCGCCGAAAGCCGAGGCGGACGTAGTCGAGCAGATCAAGGCGATCGAGGGCGAGCACGAGTTCGTCAGTTACGTTTCGTTGTCCTGCCAGAATTGCCCCGAGGTCGTGCAGGCGCTCAACCTGATGGCGGTGCTCAATCCGCGCATCCGCCACACCATGGTGGATGGCGCGCTGTTTCAGGATGAAATCGCCGAGCGCAACATCCTCGCGGTGCCCGCCGTCT
>CBDULG010000436.1:0-2455 GCA_965367985.1 uncultured Rhodocyclaceae bacterium | reverse complement strand
GACCCACAACGTCTATACCGAAGTATTTACCGGCGTCGCTCGTTGCGTGCCGCGCATCAAGAACCTGGCGGATGACAACGACGCGGTTGCCTTCGAACGCACCGACCTGCGGCCGCTCGCGATGCAGGCGCATGAACTCGCCCTGTTGCCGCATCTCGTTGTCGCGCGCCCGTTCTGGGAATGCCACCGCGTCGACCCATCCCCTAACGTCGTGTTCTTTGCCGGCGCGGAGGACCTGCGCAAGCGCCTCGACACCGCGCTGAGCCGCCAACGCCTGGATCGCGCGACCAGCCGCAGCGGCCGCTACTACGGTCAGGCCCGCTGGGACCTACTGCGTGCCAGCCACCTGTGCGTATTCGACTGGCGTGCGTCGGAGCGCGATCTTGCCGCGCAAGATCCCGAGGCTGCGGCCGCGCAGGCGGCCATCGCGTATGAACTCGGTCTCGCGCTGTCGCTGGGTCGCCCGGTGGTCATCGTCGCCCGAGAGCGCCAGCGCCTGCCTTTCGATATCGACATCGAACCGGTGCGACTCAGCGACGATACGGCGACGGCCGTCGATCAACTGTGCGACGCCATCGACAACGCTTTCTACGAACCGCAACGGATCGCCGACGACGGGTGTCTGGCGGAGACCCAGGAAATGCTGCAGACGGTCGCCCGGCAACTGAACAAGACCCATGTGTTTGAGGGCATGGGCTGGCTGGATACCAAACTGGTCACCGACCCGGTGGCGTTCCATGCCGCCGCCCAGCAGATCGTGCGCGACGCGCCGGCCTTGGAACTCATCACCCCGGCCTGGGCCAGCCCCGCAATCACGGACATGCCCATTCTGTTTCATGTCACTCCCTTCTCCCTCGACTGGTCGAATGCCGGCCGCGATGCCGTCCGGCGTGCCTGCGAACAGGCGGACATCACCCACAGCGACGGCGCAAGCGCGCGCGATGCGCGCATTCTCCAGCGCATTTGGGACGGCCTTTACCGCGCCCGCTGGGTCATCGCCGACGTCACCGATCTGAATCCCAACGTGTTCATCGAACTGGGCATGGCGCATGCCCTCGGTCGCCCCACCCTGATCGTCGAACGCGCCCGCGACGACCAGCCACCGCCAGCCATCCGCAACCTCGAAAAGATCGAATTCGCGCGATACCGCGACTTCAAGGATCTTGAACGCCAAATTGTGGAATGGGTGGGCGGGAGCTGAGCGAGATCGCAGGAGCGGCCCCTGCAAGCTCATCTGCCGAATGAGGCAACGCAGTCAGGCGGCCCGCCCGTCGTGCAATCAGGTGTGTAGTGCTCTAACCGGATGGGAGATGGTGGCCACACGAGCATCAGCTTTCGGCAGTCAGCAATGCGTCGGTCGCGGCCCCTCGAGATGGGAAACGATAAAGCCTGTCAGGCAGGACTCGCGCAACTACTGATATTACGATGCGCCCCGAATCCCGGAGCAAGGCCGAGCTCCTGTCCGGCGTCGGATGTTCTCTTGAGGCAGGTTTCTGATCGGTCAGCCGCCATTTCACGCGCAAATATCGTCTGTGGCTTGGAGTCTATTTCAGGCATCACCGTGGTTGATCAAGCACTCCACGCCCAGCCTCTCGGCGCCACTTTCATCGCTCTCGTGCACACACAGCAATTTTTGATCGTATGTGAAAACTGCACCGGCGCATTTCCGTCGGCTGAAAGGAGCATCTGATGCGGCGTCTCGCCCCGCCGACGACATGCGCGATCAGCATATTCGTCGATGCGCTACGCTTGCGGTCCCGCCAACAGCATCGCGACACTCACGCCCGCTCCACACCCCATGCTCGACATCGCCGCAACCTGTCTCGTCATCACCGCCCTGCTCGCCTATGTAAATCACCGCTTTGTCGGCATGCCGACGACGATTGGCGTGATGGCCACGGCGCTGGTGTTCTCCCTCGCGCTCATCGGCCTGGACGCGATTGGCGTCGCGCACAGCCTGCGTCAGTACGAGGAGTCGCTGCTGCGCTCGATCGATTTTTCCGACGTGCTCATGCAGGGCATGCTCTCACTGCTGCTGTTTGCCGGCGCGCTGCATGTCGACCTGAGTGAACTGAAGCGCTATCGCGTACAGGTGGGTGCGCTGGCCTTGTTTGGCACGGTGTTGTCGACCGTCTTGGTGGGCTTCGGGATTTCGATCGCGCTCGACCTGGTTGGCCTGCACTTGCCACTCATGTACTGCCTGCTCTTTGGCGCGCTGATCTCGCCGACCGACCCGATCGCCGTGATGGGCATCCTCAAGTCCGCCGGTGCGCCGAAAGAACTCGAACTGGTGATTGCCGGCGAATCGCTGTTCAACGATGGCGTGGGCGTGGTGATTTTTTCGCTGCTGCTCGGCATGCTGACCAGCGGCGTGACGCCATCGGCCGGGCACGCTTTTGAGTTGCTGCTGCACGAAGCGGGCGGCGGCGTGGTGTTTGGTCTGGTGCTCGGCTAT
>CBDULG010000435.1:0-2484 GCA_965367985.1 uncultured Rhodocyclaceae bacterium | reverse complement strand
CCGCCGGCGCGGGCCTGCCTCCAGGCCACGACTGCCGATTGGACATTGTCGAGCCTCCGGCGCCAGATCGGCGCAGTGCCCAGATACATTCACTTACAAATTGCTCAAACCCCGTTCCCCCGCACCGTTCGTTTTATCGACACCACTGCCACACGGACGAACGAAAATGACCCGCCTCACGATGATCGCCGCCTGCCTGCTTCTGGGCGCCTGCGCGGCCCCAAGCGGCAACAACGACAGCGCGGAGCCGAAGGCCGAAGAGGCCACGGCGACGCCTTCGATTTCGCGCGCGCAACTGCCCGCCGCGCCAGTCGCGCCGGCGGTTCCAACGAGCGCAGCGGACGCGGACGCGCCGAACGACACGTTATTGCAGCACGAAGCGCGTCCGGCGCATGCACTGGGCAAGGCAGCGCCGACGGGCCGCACGGCGGCCGAGTCGGCGCACCGCATGATGCCGCACCCGATACCGCAGCCGGCGCCGGTCGTGATGCCGCAGCCGCAGGACCGCGAGCGCTATCAGGCGCTCGACGACAACCCGGTGAAGCGCGTTGCCGAGGCGCCGGCGTCCACCTTCAGCATCGATGTGGACACCGGCAGCTGGGCCAATGCGCGGCGCTTCATCACCGAAGGTCGCCTGCCGCCAGTCGATGCGGTTCGGGTGGAGGAATTCATCAACTATTTCCCGTATGACTACGCGCCGCCGCGTGGCGACGTGCCGTTTGCGGTGCACACGGAAGTTGCGCGCTCGCCCTGGAACGCGGACAACCTGCTGCTGCGCGTGGCGCTCAAGGGCCAGGATTCGGCCGCCGAGGCGCTTCCGCCGGCCAACCTGGTGTTTCTCGTCGATGTGTCGGGTTCAATGCGTTCGGCCAATAAGCTGCCGCTGCTCAAATCGTCGCTCAAATTGCTGGTGAAGAATCTACGCGCGCAGGATCGCATCGCGCTGGTCACTTACGCAGGCGCCGCGCACATTGCCTTGCCGGCTACGCCGGGTGACCACAAAGCCGCGATCAATGCCGCCATCGATCAGTTACAGGCCGGTGGCAGCACGGCCGGCGCGAGTGGCATCGAACTGGCCTACCAGAGCGCGCAGGCGGGCTTCGTCGACGGCGGCATCAACCGCATCCTGCTGGCTACCGACGGCGATTTCAACGTCGGCATGACCGACTTTCGCCAGCTCAAGCAGCGCGTCGCGCAGCAGCGCGCCAGCGGCGTATCGCTGTCGACACTGGGCTTTGGCGCGGGCAACTATAACGAGCAGCTGATGGAGCAACTGGCCGACGTCGGCGATGGCGCCTACGCATACATCGACACGCTTATGGAAGGTCACAAGGTGCTGGTGAGCGAGATGAGTTCGACGCTCGCGACGATCGCCCGCGACGTCAAGATCCAGATCGAGTTCAACCCCGCGACGGTGAGCGAATACCGGCTCATCGGCTACGAGAACCGGCTGCTTGCACGCGAGGACTTCAACAACGACAAGGTCGACGCGGGCGACATCGGTGCCGGCCACACGGTGACCGCGCTGTACGAACTGACGCCGACCGACGGCCACGGCCTCATCGACCCCTTGCGCTATGGCCGCGGCGCCCGCCCCGCCGCGACGCAGGCGGATGAACTGGCCCACGTGCGCCTGCGCTACAAGCGCACAGGTGAAGCGAGCAGTCAGCTTGTCGAACGCACGGTGAGCCGTACCGAGGTGCGCGCGCTCGCCGCCACCGGCGACGACTTCCGCTTCGCCACCGCGATCGCCGGGTTTGGCCAGCACTTGCGCGGCGGCAAATACACCGCACAATGGTCGCTGGCCGATGCGCGCGCGCTGGCAGCCGGTGCCCGTGGCGGGGACCGCTTCGGTTATCGTGGTGAAGCGCTGCGCCTGATGGACCTGGCCAGCGCGCTCAGCCCGCAAACCCCACAGGCCAACTACACGCCCGAATGACCGACACGCCGCCACCACCCGCGATCGACACGCTGCCCGACGAAGATCTCATGTTGCTGGTGGCGCGCGGCGTAGTGCGCGAGGCGGCGGGCGAGCTGTTCCGCCGTCACAACCGCGCCCTGTTCAACTACATCGCCTGGCTGGCCGGCGGCGATCTCAAAGCCGCGGAGGACGTTGCGCAGAGCACCTGGATACGGGTGCTTTCGCGCTGTGGCGACTACGCGCCGACAGCGGCGTTTCGCACCTTTCTTTTTCAAATCGCACGCAATCTATGGTGCGACACGGTGGGCAGTGCCTGGCATCGGACCACCGTTGACGACAGCGCGCTGCCCGAAGCAGGCGATGACGGCGATCTCTCGCCCGAAGCGGAATTACGCCTGCGTCAGAACGCGCGGCGCGTGCACGCTGCCCTGCTCGAATTGCCGGCCGCGCAACGCGAGGTGGTGGCGCTGCGCTTTTTTGCCGACATGGCACTGGAGGACATCGCCACCACCGTGGGGGTCGGTTTTGAAACGGTCAAGAGCCGCCTGCGGTACGCTTTCCGC
>CBDULG010000434.1:0-2489 GCA_965367985.1 uncultured Rhodocyclaceae bacterium | reverse complement strand
CCGCGCCCGGCCCATTGCGTTGATCTTCATCCCACGGTTGCACAGCCGTGTCCCCCACTGAGTTCGAGCGCCAATCGACATACGTTGGCTCAACGCTCTTTTTGCGCGTATCGAGTCATGGCCGCGACATGCTCCAGTCCTCTTCTGCTGCGATGAACATCGGCGGCAAAGTTACGCACCGCCCGCACGACCGCGAACGACACATCTTCGGCCACGCGAAATATCCCGAACACCACCACACCTGACGCGCGCTACCCCAGGGCAAAAAAAGGCACTGCGGAAACGACAGCCGACGGCCTTTCAAGCGTGGATGAGCGGTTGGTTTTCCCCGCTATATTTACCGTTCTGTGCGATTGCGCCGCGTTATGCTGACGGCGTATATTTTCAACCGTTCAGGTAGATCATGGCGCGCAGGCGAAACCGTAACATTGGCCCATTAACGACTATCGCGATGGAGTCCGACTGGCCGGTCGCGGCAGCACTTTCCGTCTTGTGCCTATTGTTTGGCGCCGGCATCGCGCCTGCCTTGCTGAAACAGAATCCGATTTTTGCGATGGTAACGCCCATCGTGATGACAGTGGGCGTTGGCCTCGGCATGCTGTTCGGCGCGATCGCGCTGTTCCGCTATTCGGTGCAAGCGAAACGAGGTCAGGGGTCGCTTGATTCACAGACCAATGTCAAGGCGCGGCGCGCGCCAACGCGGATCGAGCCTACGGAGGACAATCATGTGACGGCCACGCGGCCGCCGGACTCGATACCCACGGCATCGTCGCTCGAGCGCCCGGACGCTTGGTCGCTCGATCTGCTGCAGGCGCTCGAATGGAAACGCTTCGAGGATCTGTGCTGTGCCTATTACGACGCGAAAGGGATTCGCGCACGCGCAACGCCGCTCGGCCCGGACGGCGGAATTGATATCCATCTGTTTCAGGACGACCAGAGTCCCGAGGCGGCCACGACTGTCGTTCAATGCAAGGCGTGGGCGACGCAGCGCGTCGGCATCAAACCATTGCGCGAATTGCTGGGCGTGATGACTGCGGAACGTATCACCAAAGGGTTTTTCATGACGGTGGGCGGCTACACTGACGAGGCGAAAGCGTTTGCGCGAAAGAACGGCATCGTCGCGCTCGACGGAAAGCTCATCCTCGCCATGCTCGAGCGCTTGCCCGCGGACGCGCGAAAGCGCCTGCTCGAATTGGCAACCGCGGGGGACTACACTACGCCAACGTGTGTGTCCTGCGGCGTCAAGATGGTTCGGCGCGATAGCCGGCGCGGTGCCTTCTGGGGCTGCCGCCATTTTCCGCGCTGTCGCCAGAAGCTGACGATTCGCGGCGGACATCGGCATGCAATCCCGGTTTCGTGAGTCGGATCTGCGGAGGCGAAAGATGGAAAAAGAAGTAAAAACCTATCAGGGCAGTTGTCATTGCGGGCGGGTGCGTTTCGAGATCGACACCACGCTGGAAACCGCGATGCATTGCAACTGCTCGCTGTGCACGCGGCGCGGCGCCGTCATGGTTTTTGCGCCGCAAGGCGGATTCCGCCTGCTTGCCGGCGAAGACGATCTGACGCTCTACCAGTTCAACACGGGTGTGGCAAAGCACTACTTTTGCAAAGTGTGCGGCATCTACACCCATCATCAGCCGCGAACGAAACCCGAGCTGCGCGGCGTCAACGCCGGCTGTCTCGAGGGCGTCGATCCGCTAGCGCTGGAGCCGCGTGTCAATGACGGTCGTGCTTTCAGCACCGTGGATGCATCCTGAACGCTCGCGCCTCCGCTGGTGACGTCTGATATCCATTCACCCCAGTTGTAGCGAGTTACCGGCCAACGACCCTGTCGGTGGCCGTCTCGCGTGAGTCGGGCGTTCGGCCGACTCCGTCGCGAGCCGACCTGATTCCTCTATCCCCGATACAGCGGGCTTTCCGACACGAACACGGTGATGCCGTCAGCGCCCGGCAAAATCTTCGAGAGCGGGAAGGCGTGGGTGCCGAGCGTGTCGAAGGTCCATGTCACCGTCTTGTCGGCTGCGACGATGCGCA
This sequence comes from uncultured Rhodocyclaceae bacterium, assembly GCA_965367985.1. Taxonomy (GTDB): domain Bacteria; phylum Pseudomonadota; class Gammaproteobacteria; order Burkholderiales; family Rhodocyclaceae; genus Nitrogeniibacter. The sequence goes on along the minus strand of CBDULG010000434.1, from coordinate 455 downwards.
CGGTTTCGAGTCGTGTGACATTCAGAAAGCCATTCGAATCGGCAAGACGTACCTCGCGAAGCGGTGCTGCCGCAGTCGCATGACCGTAGGGCGCGAGCGCAATCGCGCTAGACTTGGTGCCGACTTCGTCGCCGCCTCCAGGCAAGTGTGCATCGCTGCCCGAGTAGCCCTGATTTGCCAAGGCGCTGGTCGTGCCGGCCGCGGACAGCGCGGTGAGAAGGGCGAGCTTGATGAGACTGGTCTGCATTGATTTCTCCTAAAACGATGGCTTGATCTACCCGGCTGCTCAATCGCAACCGCAGTGCCATGCTAATGGGCTTATCCCGACGGGATGATGACCGCCGAATTACATCGTCGTAAGGTATCGATCCGGTCGTGCCCGTGGGGCCGCTGCGGGGCAACATCGAAACGCAGCGGCCGGCCGTCTGACGACGCCCGGCCGCGATTGGCGAGAT
>CBDULG010000433.1:0-2497 GCA_965367985.1 uncultured Rhodocyclaceae bacterium | reverse complement strand
AAGGTCACTCCCGCTATCTGAAGCCGCGTGGCCGTCCGAGTACGCCAAAAGCCTGCGCGAAGAGAATGACGCCCAGGCCCCAGGCGCCGTTGATGATGAAGCCGATGGCAAAGCGTGTCGGGAGGGCTGCCATATCGACGCTGCCGCCCTTGAGCGGCGTGACCACGAACAAAGCGACCAAGGTGAGCACGGCGCCGCCGAACAGCAATCCGATCGGATACGCGCCGCGCACGATACGGGCGCGTTGCAACAGCCACAGCATGACGACGGCCCACAGCCCGCCCCAGAAGCTCGCCGAAAACCACGCCGGCACCCCCAGCGGCGGCACCGCGCGGGTCGAATACGGCGTGAACGCGAGGCCCGCGTGGGCATTAAGCAAACCGACAACCGGCTGGTGAAAACACAGCACGGCGAGAAATCCGGCGATGAACGCCAGCACCACGAAACGGCCCATGCCGCCCTCCTTCGACCTGCCGGCTCAGGGGTGGCCGGCAGGGACGATTATGACGGCAAGTCGAAATTGCTGGCGCGGGGCCTCACGCCATCGCACGCAGACGTGCGACGCGCTCTTCGGTGGCCGGATGGGTCGAAAACAGCCCACGCAAACCGCCGCCGGAAAGCGGGTTCATGATCATCATCTGCGCGGTTTCGGGATGCGCATCTGCGGTGTGCAGCGGAATGCCACGCGCGTAGGCGTCGATCTTCGTGAGCGCATCGGCGAGCGCATTGGGGTCACCCGATATCTCGGCACCACCGCGGTCGGCGCCGAATTCGCGGGTGCGCGAAATCGCCATCTGGATGAGCATGCCGGCGATCGGCGCGAGGATCATGATGATGATCGCAACGATCGGGTTGGGGCGGTCCTCACCGCGGCCACCAAAGAACATGCCGAACTGGGCGAGCGCGGAAATGGCGCCCGCAACCGAGGCAGAGATCGTCGAAATAAGGATGTCGCGGTTTTTCACATGGGTTAGCTCATGCGCCATCACACCACGCAACTCGCGCTCGCTGAGCATCTTCATGATGCCGGTGGTCGCCGCCACCGCGGCGTTTTCCGGGTTTCGCCCGGTGGCAAACGCGTTGGGCTGATCCTCGTCGATGATGTACACCTTGGGCATCGGCAACTGGGCGCGACCGGCCAGTTCGCGCACCATGTTGTAGAGGTAGGGCGAACTCGCTTCGTCGACCTGACGCGCGCGGTACATCTTGAGCACCATCTTGTCCGAGAACCAATAGGCCCACACATTCATCCCGCCCGCAAACAGCAGCGCGATGAGCATGCCCTGCTGGCCGCCGATCATGGCGCCGACGGTGCCGAACAGGGCGACGATTCCCGCCATAAGAATCGAGGTCTTGATCCAGTTTCCGAACATTCGTGTCCTTCCTCAAAAAAACGCGCAGTCTTTTCGCGCCCAGTTTAGATATGGGCGTACGAAAAAGATTCAATGGCGGTCAGGGACGGCGAGGCGTTGGCCAGGAGAAAGCGCGAGCTTGGGTAACGCGGCAGCGGTGGTTTGACGCCGCCCGCCCGCCAACTGCAATTCGGTCACCCGCAAGGCGCCTGAACCACAGGCAATGACGAGGCCGTCGGCGTCGGCGCCGAGCACTTCGCCGGGCGCGCCGTGGCGATCGACCACCTCGGCCCGCCATAGCTTGAACTGCGCGCCGTCATGGCTGACGATCGCGCCGGGAAACGGATCGAAGGCACGCACCGCGCGCTCGAGTTCGACCGCCGGCCGCCGCCAGTCGAGGCGCGCTTCGGCCTTGTCGATCTTGTGTGCGTAGGTCACGCCGGTGCGCGGCTGCGCTTCGGCGGTGAGTTCGCCGCGCGCCAGCCGCCCGAGCGCGTCGACGATCAGCCGTCCGCCGAGCGCGGCGAGCGTGTCATGCAGCGCGCTGGTGGTCGCGTCCGGTGCAATCTGTACGGCCTCGCGCAGCAGCATGTCGCCGGTGTCGAGGCCGGCGTCCATCTGCATGATGGTGATACCGGTTTCGGCGTCACCGGCTTCGATCGCGCGGTGGATCGGCGCCGCACCGCGCCAGCGCGGCAACAGCGATGCGTGGATGTTGAGGCAACCGAAACGGGGAATGTCGAGCACTGCCTGCGGAAGGATGATGCCGTAAGCCGCCACCACCAATACGTCTGGCGCGGCAGCGCGCAGTGCAGCCTGTTGTTCGCCGGTGCGCAGTTTTTCCGGCTGATCGACTGGAATGCCATGCGCCAGTGCCAATTGCTTGACCGGGCTGGCGTGCATCTTCATGCCACGACCGGCGCGCCGGTCGGGCTGGGTGAGCACGAGCACGACATCGAAACCCGCGTCGATGAGCGCACGCAAGGCCGTCGCCGCGAAATCGGGCGTGCCCGCAAAAGCCACTTTCATGCGCGATTACGCGGTGATGCGCGCACGCTTGGCAAGCTTGCTCTTGATCCGCCCCTGCTTGAGCTGCGAGAGATATTCAACGAACACCTTGCCTTCGAGATGATCGATCTCGTGCT
>CBDULG010000432.1:0-2501 GCA_965367985.1 uncultured Rhodocyclaceae bacterium | reverse complement strand
TTCGTCAAACCAGGTGGGAAAAAACAACAGCCGCGCGATCACGCCCACGCGCTGCGCAAATTCGGCGTGCGCCCATTCGTGTGCGGCGACGTTCGCCTCGGCGCCTGCCGGGCCAAGCAGGACAACGGACGGCAACCCGGGCGCGAAATTGGTCAAGCCGTGGCTCACTTCCAACCCAAATCGGGGACCATCCAGACAGGCGACGATGGGACGGCTCGCGACCGAACCGTAGAGTTCGCTCACCGCGTGGCGCGCGCTTTCCATCAGGCTCGCGTCGCAGCGATCCGAAAATGCGGCGACCGCCGCGGCGCGAAACCAGCGATAGTTGATCGCTCCGAAAAGCGACAATAAGACAATGGAAAAGATCAGCAGTCGCCGGCGGGGTATCACTTGAATCCGACCTGGCTTGATTGGGAAATGGCGGAGCGGGACGATAGTGCGATGCGGGACGCGCGCGACGTCTCCCGCCGTTCGCCCGCTCAGTCCGCGTCGAACAGCAGCGCCGCCGCGACGCTGCGGTACTCCGCCGTAAGGATGTTGTAGGTGCGGCAGGCGGCCGCCAAATCCATGACCTCGACGCCGATCTGCGCCTCGATCAGCGGGCGCAACAAGGCCGGAGAGGGAAAGCGCTGCCGCCGGCCCGTGCCGATGAGGATGATTTCGACGCCAAGGGCGGCGAGCGCGGCGAAGTCGTCTTCGCACAGCGCGTCGAAGCCGCCCGCTGCCCAGCCCGCTTCAATGCGGTCGGACAGCACGATGAGATTGCCGCTGTGGCGCACCTCGTTGACGACAACATGATCGTCGCCGTACGCGTTTATGACATTTTGATCGCTGACCTGGTCTCGATGCAGTTTCATAAGCGGTCGTTCGACGTCCGGTTGGGCGGTTCGACAGGGCTGAATTTGCCGCCTGTTGCTGGCATAGGTTAGATTACTGCTTTTACGATGAGCGGCCAAACCGCGGCTTTGTTGCGCCGCGAAACGCGCGCTTTCGCACTGCAGGCGAGAGGAACACACGATGAGCACGACACCCACACTTAAGGTGGCCGAGAAGGTCGGCACAACAGCGGCGAAGCCGGGCGCCGACCCGGTCAAGCTGCGTGCCGTGGTCAAGTCGCGCAAGCTCGCCGACGTGTGCTACGACATTCGCGGCCCGGTGTTGCAGCGCGCCAAGCAACTCGAAGACGAAGGGCATCGCATCACCAAGCTGAACATTGGCAATCTCGCCGCGTTTGGTTTCGAGGCGCCCGAAGAGATCGTCGTCGACGTCATCCACAACCTGCGCGATGCCTCGGGTTACTCCGACTCGAAGGGGCTGTTTTCGGCGCGCAAAGCGGTGATGCACTACACCCAGCAGAAAAAGATCGCCGGCGTCGAGATCGAGGATATCTACATTGGCAACGGCGCGTCCGAACTGATCGTCATGGCGATGCAGGCGCTGCTCGACAATGGCGACGAGGTGCTCGTGCCGGCGCCGGACTATCCGTTGTGGACCGCCGCGGTGAGTCTGGCGGGCGGCGCGCCAAAGCATTACATCTGCGACGAGCAGGCCGACTGGATGCCCGATATCGATGACATCCGCAAGAAAATCACGCCGCGCACGCGCGCCATCGTCGTCATCAACCCGAACAACCCGACCGGCGCGCTGTACCCCGACGCCTTGCTGCGCGAAATCCTGGAGCTCGCCCGGCAGCATCAGTTGATCGTCTTCGCCGACGAAATTTACGACAAGATGCTCTACGACGGAAACACCCACACCTCCATTGCCGCGCTCGCCGACGATGTGCTGTGCGTGACGCTCAACGGGTTGTCGAAGAACTATCGCGCCTGCGGCTACCGTGCCGGGTGGATGATCGTGTCGGGCGAAAAGCGCCATGCGCGCGATTACATCGAAGGGCTGGACATGCTCGCCTCGATGCGCCTGTGCTCCAACGTGCCGGGCCAGTCGGGCATCCAGACGGCGCTGGGCGGCTATCAAAGCATCAACGAACTGATTGCCCCCGATGGCCGGCTCACCCGCCAGCGCGATCTGGCGCACGACCTCATCACGCAGATTCCGGGCGTCAGTTGCGTCAAACCCAAATCGGCCTTGTATCTGTTTCCGAAGCTCGATCTGAAGATGTACCCGATCAAGCACGATCAAGAATTCATTCTCGAGCTGCTCGAAGCGGAAAAGGTGTTGCTGGTGCAGGGCAGCGGCTTCAACTGGCACCAGCCCGACCACTTCCGCGTGGTGTTCCTGCCGCACGAAGACGACCTGCGTGACGCCGTCGGGCGCATCGCCCGCTTCCTCGAGCACTACCGCAAGCGCAGCAAAGCCTGATGCGCGTCAGCGAGTAAGGGCACGGTGCGCGAAGCGGGTAAAATGAATGCCGGCCGTTGCGCACCCGCCGAAAAGGCAGGGTCGGGCAGCCCGCGTGTTTCGCGCTCGCATGGTGTCGGGTGCGTCTTTGTAACGTCTCATCACTCAAGAAATCACTGCAATGAAACCGATCAATGTTG
>CBDULG010000431.1:0-2504 GCA_965367985.1 uncultured Rhodocyclaceae bacterium | reverse complement strand
CGCCTGCCGACGCTGCGCCGGCTGAAGCTGCGCCGGCTGAAGCTGCGCCTGCCGAAGCCGCGCCTGCCGAACCCGCGCCCGCTGAAGCTGCGCCCGCCGAAGCTGCGCCTGCCGAAACTGCACCTGCCGAAACTGCACCTGCCGAAGCCGCACCTGCCGAAGCCGCACCCGCCGAAGCTGCGCCGGCTGAAGCGGCCCCCGTGTCTGCTGGCGCCGCGGCTGCGGGGGAGGCACTCGCCAAGGACAAGAACTGTCTGGCCTGTCACAAGACTGACGCCAAGCTCGTTGGCCCGTCCTATCAGGATGTCGCTGAGAAATACGCCGGCCAGGAAGGCGCGGCCGACATGCTCGCCGAAAAGATCCAGAAGGGCGGTTCGGGCGTATGGGGTCCGATTCCGATGCCGGCCAACCCGCAGGTCAGCACTGAAGAGGCCCAGCAATTGGCCGAGTGGGTACTAAGCCTGAAAAAATGAGCAGTTTGCGCCGATAGAAAAACCAGCCTCCGGGCTGGTTTTTTTATCGGCGCACAGCGTTACGGCTTCTGACGTGACGAGAACTGATTTTGCGCCACGCCGCCTTCGCGGGGCCGGATGAGTCCGGCGGCGCGGTGCCGCAACGTGGACAAGGCGTTTCATCTCGCCCTGAAAAGTGCAGCGTCAACGGCTTTTCAACCCGAGTGCAACGCAGTCAGCCGCCTCGTAAAATTGCCCGGCGAGGCCACGGTCCGGTCTTGATGTCAGGTCGTTTTCGCACCCAACATGGCACGCAGGCTGGCCAGCCGGGCGCGCCCTTCGTCGGCCGTTACCGGGGCGTCGTTCTTAGTCGCCACCGCCAAGCCCTCTCCCATTTCACCGATGAATCGCGACGGCTCACACACGCGAATGTCACCGCCGCTCTTGCGCCGCTCGCAGTGAGTAATGTTGAGCGAACGCTGTGCGCGCGTGATTCCGACGTACATCAACCGGCGCTCCTCATCAATATTGCCTTCGTCGAGCGCCGACTGATGCGGCAGCACACCCTCTTCGACGCCGATGAGAAACACATGGCCGAACTCCAACCCCTTTGAGGCGTGCAAGGTCGCGAGTTGCACACCGTCGAAATCGTCCTCTGATTTGTCGAGCATGGAGATGAGATTGATCGTCTGGGTCAGCTCGATCAGCGTCTTGCCGTCCTCCTCGCCCTTGCGGCCGAGCCAGCCGACGAAGTCGCACACGTTGCGCCACTTGTTTTCGGCCTCGCGCGCATCGCAACTGCCCATCAGCCAGCTCTCGTAGTTGATCGCCTTGAGCAGATCGTCGAGCACGCGTGCCGCCGGTTCGCGCGCGGCACGATCGGCAAGACGGTTGATGAAGTTGCCAAAGCCATGCACCAGTTCGAGTTGGCGCGCGTTGAGCTGCACCGTCACCCCTTCTTCAAAGGCAGCGGTAAATAAACCGACGTGGCGCTTGCCCGCGTACTCGCCGAGCGCTTCGAGTGTCGCAGCACCCACACCGCGGCGTGGCGTGGTGATGGCGCGAATGAAGGCGAGGTCGTCGTCGCCGTTGGCCATCAGGCGCAGATAACTGATCAGATCGCGAATCTCGGCGCGATCGAAGAAGGACTGGCCGCCCGAGATCACATACGGAATTCGGTGATTGCGCAATTGCTGCTCGAGCAGCCGTGCCTGATGATTGCCGCGATAGAGAATCGCGTAATCGCTGTACTTGCTGCGGTATTCGAAGCGGTGCGCCTGGATGCGCATCGCCACCCCTTGCGCTTCAGCCTCGGGATCGCGCGCCGCGCTTACGCGGATCGGCTCGCCAGCGCCGTGATCGGACCACAAGCGTTTCTCGAACAGCTTTTCGTTGTTGGCGATGAGCGTGTTCGCAGCCGCCAGGATGCGCGCGCTGGAACGGTAGTTCTGCTCCAGCTTGACCACCTTGAGGCGCGGGTAATCGGTCTGCAGCAGACGCAGGTTCTCCACGTCGGCGCCGCGCCAGGCGTAGATCGACTGGTCGTCGTCGCCGACTGCGGTGAATGCGCCGCGCACGCCCGAAAGGAGGCGCAACAACGTGTACTGCGCGCGGTTGGTGTCCTGATACTCGTCGATCAACAGATAGCGCAGCCGCGCCTGCCAGCGCGTGCGCACGTCCTCATGATCTTCGAAGAGGCGCACCGGCAGGCTGATCAGATCATCGAAATCGACCGCCTGATAGGCGCGCAGCGTGCGTTCGTACTCGCCGTAAACCTTGGCAGCCGCCGTGGCAAGATCGGAATCGGCCCGCGTCAGCGCCGCCTCGGGACGGATCATGGCGTTCTTCCACGCGGAAATCTGCCATTGCATGGCGCGCGCCAGCGCACGATCGGCGTCCGACGCGATGTCGGCGATGATCTGCGTGGTGTCGGCGGCATCGAGAATCGAGAACTGCGGCTTGAGCCCGCAATGCGCCGCTTCCTGGCGCACGATTCGAACGCCCAGCGCATGAAAGGTACACACCGTGAGTCCCTTGCCGCGCCCGTTGCCC
>CBDULG010000430.1:0-2524 GCA_965367985.1 uncultured Rhodocyclaceae bacterium | reverse complement strand
TTCTAGACGCAGCCAGCGCGAGCCCATGGTGGTGACGCAAATATCGAGGCAGGAGAGCAGCGTCGGCGCGGCTTCTCCGCGCAGGGTTTCGGTGAGCTCGAGATTGCGTCGCGTCGCCGGATCGATGCGGATATATTCCGATTCGGTCTCGACCTTGAGTCCGGTGACATGGCGCAGGCTTTGCTGTTGCGTGCCGCTGGCGTAGTCGTACAGCGCGGCCGCGGCGGCCAATGCCACGTCGAGCGATTCCGCGCCGTAGCCGGTGAGGTCGCGCGTGGCGAGATGTTCAGTGAGCAGTCGGCGGCCGTTGGCGCCGTCGAACTGCCAGTCGGGCAGGTGCTGCAAGCTCGGCGCGAGCGATTCGATGATCGGCAGGCGGAGTGCATCGGAGATCAGTACTTCGGCCGGACGCAGGCGTTCGAATTGCATCTGCAATTGTTCGGGCGCGCATTCGAGCAGGCGCAAATCGCCGTTGGCCAGATTCAGCCAGGCAAGGCCGAGCGTGCCGCGATGAACGTGTGCCGCCAGCAGCAGCGCGTCGCGCCGGTCGTCGAGCAGCGCCGCGTCGGTGAGCGTGCCGGGCGTGACGATGCGCGATACCGCGCGTTCGACCGGCCCCTTGCTGGTCGCCGGATCACCGACCTGTTCGACGATCACCACCGATTCGCCGAGCTTGACCAAGCGTGCCAGATATTGCTCGACCGCGTGGTAGGGCACACCGGCCATCTTGATCGGCTCGCCGGCCGACTTGCCGCGCGTGGTGAGCGTGATGTCGAGCAGGCGCGCCGCCTTCTCGGCGTCCTCGAAGAACAGTTCGTAGAAATCGCCCATGCGGTAGAACAGCAGTTGCGCTGGGTGCTCGGCCTTGAGCGCAAGATACTGCGCCATCATGGGGGTGTGGCCGGACGAGGCTGCAGACGTCTTTGAGGCCATGCCGCTGGATGCCCTCAGGCGCGCACGTCGGTCGGGCGGTGTGCCTGAACGATGCCCAGCAAGGGCGCAAACACCTTGGGAGTTCCGGCGACGACGTTGCCCGTGTTGAGGTAATCGGATTCACCCGCCAGATCGCTGATCAGGCCGCCGGCCTCCTGTACCAGCAGGGCACCGGCGGCGATGTCCCAGATCGACAGGCCCATTTCCCAGAAGCCGTCGACACGGCCGCTTGCGACATAGGCGAGGTCGAGCGCGGCCGCGCCGGGGCGGCGGATGCCGGCGGTCTTCAGGCATATTTCGCGAAACATCGCCAAGTAGGCGTCAATGTGATCGCCCTCGCGGAACGGGAAACCCGTCGAGATCAGCGATCCGGCCAGCTTGGTGCGGCGCGACACGCGCAGGCGCCGTTCGTTGAGATAGGCGCCACCGCCGCGTGAGGCCGTAAACAGCTCGTTGCTCGACGGATCGTAAACCACGCCGTGTTCAAGGACGCCGTCGTGCGATAGTGCAATCGACACCGCGTATTGCGGAAAGCCGTGGATGAAGTTGGTGGTGCCGTCGAGCGGATCGATGATCCACTGGAATTCGCTGTCCGGGTTGCCGGCGGTGGTGCCGGACTCTTCTGCTAAGATTCCGTGCGCTGGAAAGGCGTCGAGCAACACTTCAATGATCGCGGCTTCGGCGGCGCGATCGACCTCGGTGACGAAGTCGTTGGCCGCTTTGCTCTCGATTCGGATGCGGTCGATGTCGGTCGACGCCCGGTTGATTTTCTGGCCGGCGCGGCGCGCGGCCTTTATGGCGATGGTGAGCGTCGGGTGCATTGCGGTCTCGGGCGCCTCAGTTGGCAGGCAAGGCGGCAGGCGAAGCGGCCCGCGCGCAAGCATGAAAAACCAAGAATTCTAATATGAACGAAGCGAGTCTGCTCGACCGTGTACGTATCGTGCTCACGCGCACCAGCCATCCGGGCAACATCGGTGGCGCGGCGCGTGCCATGAAGACGATGGGTCTTTCGCGCCTCGTGCTGGTCGCGCCGCAGACGTTTCCGAGCGATATCGCGACCGCGCGTGCCTCGGGTGCGGCGGATGTGCTCGAGCGTGCCGTGGTTGTCGATTCGCTCGAGGCGGCGTTGCACGGCACCGTCTTCTCGGCGGCGATGACCGCGCGGCGCCGTTTGTTGGCGCTGCCGATGCAGTGGTCGCAAGACGGCGCAAACGAAGTCGCGGCGCATGCGGCGCAGGGCGATGTGGCGCTGGTATTCGGCAACGAAACGAGCGGTCTGAGCAATGAAGAATTGTCCTTGTGCCACTTGCCGGTGATGATTCCCACGGCGCCCGAATACAGTTCGCTCAACCTCGCGGCAGCGGTGCAGATCCTGTGCTACGAAATGCGAATGGCGTTGGCGCGAACTACAGCGATGGCCGAGCCGCCGGCGCGCCTGGCAAGTTTCGAGGAGGTCGAAGGCTTCTACGGACACCTCGAACAGGCCATGACGCAGTCGGGATTCCACGACCCGGCCAATCCGCGGCGGCTGATGGCGCGCGTGCGGCGGCTATTTGGGCGGGTGCGGCTCGAAAAGGAAGAGGTCGGTATC